>DATKCB010000497.1:0-4830 GCA_035513495.1 Planctomycetaceae bacterium
GGATGTAGGATGTAGTGCTGCTTTCATTTGAAATTCCCGCTTTCGGCTTTCCGCTTTCAAAAAATCACTCGTGCGGTCCGTATTTCTTCAAATGTTCATTTGCGGCCTCGCTGTCATCGGGTAATTTTTTCTGCAGGTGTCTCGTCAGCCAACGTCCCCAGAGCAGGTATTGCAACAGGAAGAACAATCCAAACCCGAACACGATCACAACCAGCCACAAGACTTTGGGGAGAACGGCCGCGACCAGCAACAACAGCAATCCGCAGAAAAACAGCAGTCCGAACATCGCTGCGTAGGTTGCCTGATCTTTTTTTCTGCGTTCTTCATTCATCGTGCGGCCTCCGGTTCCGTTGACTCTCGAGACCACCAATACCGAAACGCCGTTCGAGTTCGTTTTCGACCGATCGCCAGCTCACTCCTCGGTAACCCAGCGCAACGAGCAGATGAAACACCAGGTCGGCGGCCTCGTGAATCAAATCCGCCTGAGCGATCGCTTGCTCTTCGTCCCCGTTCAAAGCGTGCACGACTTCGTAAGCTTCCTCGATCAGCTTCTGGCAAACGGATACCGGAGCGTCGTTCAATAACTGTGCCACGTACGAATTGTCGCGCGGAGCCGTCGCGCGGTCGGCGATGACTTGTTCCAGCCGCGACAGGATCGATCCGCCGGTCGCCGTCACGATCCCAACTCCCCGGTTCCCAGCAGTTGTTTGAGCCGGAACTCGCGGTGTTCGAACCCTTCGTCCAGTTGCTTGCGGACGCGGGCTTCGGTCATCAGCAGTCCGACGAGTCCGCCGGGGCGTTCGAATTCGATCGTGTCCCGTACGACCGTTCGTCCCTCATCGGCCTTCAGAAATTCGTGCTCGTGTCGCCACGAAGCAAACGATCCCTCGACCTGCTCTTCGACAAATCGCTCGTAGGGAACAAATTCGACGATTTCGTGTGTGGCGTGAATAATCGCCCCCATCACCTCAATACAGAACCTGATCCGCGATCCCTGCTCCAGGTGAGAAGGAGCTTCCTCGATCACCAGTTGGAGATCCGGCAGCGCGATCTTCGGAATATTGGCCGTCGTGGTCAAAAAGTCCCACGCGGAGCGGACCGGAACATCCAGAATGAGTTCGGTTTGATGTTGAGGCATGGAAGAAACCGATCGATTGGTCGATACTGTGAATCACTCTTTGTACGCAGCCATGTTACCGCCGATCCTCCGGGAACAAAACCGGATACGTCCGTTTTCACCAATTCTCGCATGCAAATCCCTCACGATCTTCTCTCGAAATGCTGGTTTCTGGCCGGACCCACCGCCGTCGGCAAGACGCAGCTTGCGTTGCTGCTCGCTGCACGGCTCGACGCCGAGATCCTCTCGCTCGACTCGATGGCCATCTATCGGGAGATGGACGTCGGGACCGCCAAACCGACTCTCGCCGAACAAAACCAGATTCCGCACCAACTGATCGACATCGTCGATCCCTGGCAGGAATTCAGCGTCGCCGACTATCTTGCCCTGGCGCATCCGCTCTGCGAGCAGATTCTCGCCCGGGGAAAAGTTCCTTTGTTCGTCGGCGGGACCGGGATGTATCTGCGGGCCTTGCTGCGGGGAGTCTTCGAAGGACCGGAGGGAGACCCGCAACTTCGCGCCGAACTCGAAGCGCATTATGAAGAGATCGGCGGCGAACGATTTCACGCCGAGCTGCAATCTGTCGATCCGGCTGCTGCGGAGAAAATTCATCCCCGCGACATACGCCGGCTGGTCCGCGCGCGGGAAGTGATCGAACTGACCGGAAAACCTTTCTCGTCGTTTCACCAGGAACAGCCGCTGCCGGAACAACTGCGCCCGCGACATGTCTATTGGCTCTCGCCGCCGCGCGAGTGGCTCTACGAGCGGATCAATCTCCGCGTCGATCGAATGATCGAAGCGGGTCTGCTCGACGAAATCGAGACGCTCCAGAATCTGCCCCACCCCTTGAGTAAGACCGCTCGCCAGGCAATCGGATACAAGGAACTGTTGGACGCTCTCGAAGCGGGGAGCGACATCGAAGCCGCGATCGAGCTGATCAAGACCCGCAGCCGGCAGTTCGCCAAACGCCAGCATACCTGGTTTCGGAACCTCGAAGAATGCCGCTCGATCGATCTCGATCCCGCGGAAGAACTCGAGAGTCTCGCAAATCGGTTGTTGGACGGCTAACGGAGTTCAGCCGTTTGCCGACGCCTTCGGCGAGCTGTTAAACGATTTGACCCATTTGTTCCCGGCTCGATTTGTCGAATCGGACAAGAAGTGTCTTTAGCTTCGGATTCTGTTCTGTTAGGCTGTTCCCTCAGGTGAGTGAGTCATTCGAATCGGTTGTCCTCGGGGGCGAGGATGAGTGCCGATCGGACATTTCGGAAAGAGGCCACGTTCGTGTTGGACTCGTATGCAGATCGCTGGGCGCTGATTACCGGAGCCTCGTCGGGGATCGGGACGGAGTTTGCGCGCCGATTGGCCGCGCTCGGAATGCATCTGGTTCTTACTGCACGCCGCGAGTCGGAAATGAAACAGCTCGCCGACGAACTCGATACGCGCCACGGCACCCGCTGCGAAATCATTCCGCTGGACCTCTCGGTCGCCGAGAATGTTCGGATTCTGGACAATCGAATCCAGGAACTCGACATCGACATCGAACTGCTGGTCAACAACGCGGGCTTCGGACTGGTCGGGACGTTCGAGGAAACCGACGTCGACCGGGTGATGGAACTGGTTCGCTTGAACATCGGCACGCTCACCGAACTGAGTTACCGGCTGGCCAGGCCAATGGTCGAACGAAAGCACGGAGCGATCATCAATGTCGCTTCCGTCGCCGCGTTTCAGCCGGTGGCTTACATGGGCGCGTATGCCGCCAGCAAGTCGTACGTGATGCATTTCAGCGAAGCGCTCTGGGCGGAGCTGAAGGATCACGGTGTGACGGTGATGGCGCTCTGTCCGGGCGTGACAAAAACCTCATTTTTCGATGTGGCGGGCGTTCCCGAGTGGCTGAAATCCCAGTCATCGCACACTCCGGAACACGTCGTCAAGACAGCCCTCAAGCATCTGGAGAAAAGACGTCAATACGTCGTCTGCGGCTGGAAAAACTACATCCTCTCCCTGATGACCCGCCTCGCCACCCGTAAGATCGTAGTCAACGAATCCCGGAAATATTTCCGCCCGAAGCCAAAGAAGAAACGGAAGAAAAAAGGGGAAGAGAAGACATAGCGAGCGGCAAAGTACGATGGCCACTCCTGCCCGTCGCGGGTAACATTCGCCAGCCAGGAGTGACCGTCGTACAACCGACTAGGCGAACAAACCTTCGACGACCGAACCTTCTTCCACGATCTTCATCGGACGGCCGAGCGGGCTGATCGATTCCGCGTTCTGATCGACACCCAGCGAGTGACAGATCGAGGCGAACAGATCTCCCGCAGTGACCGGCTGATCGGCAACCGCGCTTCCGTCCTTCGTCGTCGAACCGATGACCTGTCCTCCTTTGACCCCGGCTCCCGCCAGCACGGCGCTGAACGCCCGAGGAAAATGGTCGCGACCGGTCCGGGGATTGATGCGGGGGGTGCGTCCGAATTCGCCCATCCAGACGACGAGCGTATCGTCGAGCATTCCGCGCTGCTGCAGGTCGGCGATCAGGGCCGCCATTCCGGGATCGACCTGTCCGGCGAGTTCGGTCGTCCGTTCGAAGTTGTTGTCGTGCGTGTCCCAGTTACGGGAGATCACTTCGACAAACGTCACGCCGGTTTCGATCAGCCGCCGTGCGAGCAGGCAGCCTTTCCCGAAATCGGACGATCCGTACGCCGAGCGGGTTTCTTCCGACTCGCGGTCGAGTTCGAACGCGTGAAGATGTTTGCTGAGGACCATCTTCGAGGTCTGCTGATACAGCTTCTGGTGGCTCTTGACGACTTCCTCGGCTCCCGTGTTCGCAAATTCTGTTTCGACGCGCCCGAGCAATTTCATGCGGCGGGAATAACGAGCGGCGTCCGAAATGGTTTGCACGTTTTGAGGCATCTGGCCGGCGCGATCGACGACAAAGGGTTCGAAATTGACACCCAGATAACCGGCACCCGAACCGGAGAGCGGTCTTCCCACCGAAACAATCGACGGGAGATCGAACGCGGAATCGGCGAGATGCGTCGACAGATTAGCTGCTAGTGAAGGATGCTTGACGCTGCCCGAAGGGGCATAGCCGGTGTGCATCTGATAGGTCGCACGTTGGTGGTTGCCTTCCTTGTTGGTCATCGAACGGACAATCGTAAGGTGGTCCATCACGCGAGCCGTGTTCGCCCAGGCTTCCGCGATCCGAATGCCGGGGACGGAGGTTTCGATATCGGTGGTCGGACCGCCGTTGTCGGTGCCCGGTTTGGGATCGAACGATTCCATCTGGCTGGGCCCCCCCTGCATCCAGAGCAGGATCATCCGCTTGCCCTGTTTGCGGAGTTCATCGGCCTGCAGGCTCATCACATCCCGGAAGGAGAGCGTTCCAGCCGCCAGCGCACCGCCAGAGACCGTGTGCAGAAAGCTGCGGCGGGCAATCCCTTTACGGGTGAATTGAAGATTCTCGTGAATTGAACTGCTCATCGTCTGATCCTCTGTTTCACCCGGTGGTGTGGTTGTTTAGTCAATCAATCGAATTAGCGAGGTAGGAAAAGTGGAAGAGTTAACAGTTCAAAGTTAAATGCGTCACTTTTCTCAAACTAATTTCTAAATCCTAAATCCTATTTCCTGACTCCTATCTCTTCGTCAGAAACTCGCTCGAATTGAGCAAGGCCCAATAGAGATCTTCGAATGCTTCGTTGCGGTCTCTCACTTCCTTG
>DATKCB010000498.1:0-25125 GCA_035513495.1 Planctomycetaceae bacterium
TGACCAGGAAGGAGACTTTCTCCGTTTCCTGTCCGAGACCGGACTCGAAATCGGGACCGAAGGAATCGTGACCCAGAGCAACCACGCTTCGGGAGTTATCTCCCTGGAACTCCCGGATCAATCGATCTCGCTGGGGTTGTCGGCAGCAGAAGCGTTGCAGGTGGAACTCCTGGACGACGTACCGACGGCCGATTGAATGGATTCACGCTCGCAGACCACTTTATCGAGACATGACAGATGACCGTCGAAGATCGGGACAAATGGAATCGCAAGTACGCCGAAGGAACTTACGTTTGCTCGCACCACCCCGAAGCGTGGTTGAAACACTGTGTCGGCCAACTCGCTCCCGGCCGGGCACTCGAACTCGCCTGCGGTCTCGGACACAATTCCGTCTGGCTCGCGCAACAGGGATGGACAGTCGATGCGGTCGATGTTTCGAAAACAGGACTCGATCTGGCACGCTCGCAGGCCGAACGCGAACAGGTCGAGGTCAACTGGATCGAAGCTGATCTCGACGACTGGATTCCCCCGCCCGACTCGTACGATCTGATCTGCGTGTTTCGATTTCTCGATCGGGAACGCTTGCCGAAGTGGATCCCGAACTCCCTCCGCGCCGGCGGCCTGCTCTGCTACGAGACCTTCCTGAGGTCGCAATTCAACCGTCCCGACAATCATTTCAAATCCGATCGGTTCGCACTCGAATCGGGAGAGCTTCCGAAATTATTCGCGACGCTCGAGCGTGAATCTTACGAAGAGGTGTCCCTCGCAGATCGGGACGTGGCTCGATTTCTGGGGAGACGAATTATTTTTCAACGATGACCAATCATTTGAAAGGGGGAATCGCGGACGGGAGTCCCACTCGCATGAAGAACCGAGCAAATGCCTGAGAATAATGTTCCAGAAATGGCGACTTCAGCCGGTAACGGACACCCAGTTGCTGCGAGTGCGATGCAAGGTAATTGAAAGGGAGACTGATGATTTGTCGAAAATCTACCACCAAGGCTTTACGATTGTCGCCTGGAGCGCTGGGAGCGCACAGCATGTGAAGTCCTTCGCGTCTTCCTTTTCTCACCTCTTCCCAAGCACCTTTTTGTAAAAATCTGGGGTTCGCGATTTCGAATGAAGACAATGTATCAATCGGGCAGAGAGCGACAAACGGGGGTTTGTTGTTGATCAAATCACAACTTTGAGTCACCACAATCAAATCTGCTTGCGCCACCTGAACCCGTTCCTCCTGTCCCGAAGTTGAACCAAAGTCTGGATGAAACTGAGGAATCAAACAGTTCGGCAGTAAATCTCCCTGTGCGAGATCATCCCCGAGATGCTCTACCCAATACGACTCCATCAGATTAATCGTCCCAATCGTAAGGAATCGGCTTCAGTTTACCCGCGAATTGATAACGGACTTTCACTGATTTCACGACTTGCAAAGGAATCGACTGGTAGTCGGGAGGCTCTTCGTTTTCGCTCTCCGATAAAATATGCTCGACACGATCTCGCCAGTGCCGTGTAGCAAGATCCGCGATTTTAGTGAGCGATTTCCCGGTGTCTCCAAAAACATCAGCTTGTGGGAATTCATGTGCCACGAAGCGTATCGGCGGTAGTTCGGCGATTAGGGGCATTATGAGATTAACTCCCTGGTCCGGTCAGTGATACAGGCCTCAAAAATTCGATTCTTTCGATCGTGTAAAATTTCGAAGAACTCCCAAATAGCATCCCCATGATAGGGGAGTTTCTTGATTCGATAAAGATCGATGTCCAGCACGATCGATACGACACCCTCGCGAACGGGATCGATCAATGCCTCACTTAACCTGGCTTCAGAATCGATATCCGGTTGAGGGAGCGTCAACTGCATAAACAAACCAGACAGTTCCTGAGGAAGATCGGGTGAAACTTGAGGTATGGTTCGAAGATATTCGGTCAGGTCGCCAAATGGCAACGGGATATCGATGCGGTTGATATAGCGTACAGCAACCCGCTCAATGCTCCTCGGTTGGATCGATTCGGAGTAGATTTCCCACAATCGATGAGCTTCATCACGGATCTGCTCCCAGCTTTCATAGGGTGCCAGGCGACTCATCGTGAAGCCATCCATGCGAACCTGTACGATCTGTTTTTCGTCCGGGCTGAGGAACAAGTAACCCAGTGGAGTCTGCGTTGCCGTGGCACCGACCTGAGTTCCGAAGTTCCATCGGCCACGAGCGAGATTTCTCTGTTGCTTGCTCGGATAATCCTCTTGGATGAGTGAATGGATCTCTTCCAAACGCTCCAAAGCAAGACCTTCTGGAGATGTGGTCCTGATATCCAGGATCGCCTCCGTTATTGGTGCGTTCGAATAATGCGTTCTGGGACTCATACAAGTGAGTGTATCTCTACAGAAATCAAATCACAATTGGAGATCGATCACACCCAGGCATCATTAGCTGTTTTCTGGAAAGGAATGCCCTCGATTCCAAACCACTTATGAGAGAACCTCTCGCACGACCTTCCCTTCGACGTCCGTCAATCGGAAATCGCGGCCGGCGTAACGGTATGTGAGTTTCTCGTGATCGAAACCGAGCTGGTGCAGCATGGTCGCGTGGAGATCGTGGACCGAGACGTGGTTTTCGACCGCTTCGAATCCGAACTCGTCGGTCGCTCCGTGAGCGTAACCGCCGCGAATGCCTCCCCCTGCCAGCCAGCAGGTGAATCCGTAGTGGTTGTGATCGCGGCCGTTGAGCGCGGGACGTTCGGCGACAGGAGTTCGACCGAACTCTCCGCCCCAGAGCACGAGCGTCGAATCGAGCAGTCCCCGCTGTTTCAGGTCGTCCAGAAATGCCGCGATCGGCTGGTCCCATTCCCCGGCGAGGTTGCGATGGTTCTGTTCGATGTCGTTGTGGTTGTCCCACGGCTGCCCGGCTCCGCTCCAGACCTGCACGAACCGCACTCCTCGTTCGAGCAGACGCCGCGTCATCAGCAGTTGCCGCCCGTGCGTCCCGCTGCCGTATTGTTCCTGGACGTGCTTCGGTTCCCGCGTGACATCGAACACTTCCTGCGCTTCGCTCTGCATTCGATACGCCAGCTCGAACGACTCGATCCGCGACTCCAGTTGAGGATCGACGTTCCGGTCGGCAGCATGTTTGCGATTGAACGCCAGCACCAGATCGAGTTGCCGGCGTTGATCTTCCAGCGGCAGCGTTCCGTTTCGCAAGTTGGCGATCAGTTCGGCGGGATCGGTCTTCTTCGTATCGAGGTACGTTCCCTGAAAGGCGCCCGGCAGAAACGACGACCGCCAGTTGCGGGTCGCGACGATCGGATATCCTCCCGGACACATCACCACAAACCCAGGCAGGTTCTGGTTGGACGTGCCGAGTCCGTACGTCACCCACGAACCGAAACTCGGCCGCGGAAGTCGTCCGTGTCCGCAGTTCATGAGCATCAGCGACGGTTCGTGATTCGGAACTTCCGCGTGCATCGAACGAATGACGGCAATGTCGTCGATGTGCCGGGCAGTCTTCTCGAACAGATCGCTGACCCACAATCCCGATTCGCCGTGCTGCCGGAACGGGAACGGCGACTTCATCAATCCCCCGGTCAGCCGTTCGGTCCGCAGATTTCCCGCAGGGACCGGCTGTCCGTGATGTTTCGCAAGTGCCGGTTTGTAATCGAACGTATCGACGTGCGACGGCCCGCCGTTCATAAACAGGTGGACGACGCGCTGCGCCTTGGCCGCGAATTGAGGAGGCCGCGGAGCGAGTGGTTCTGCCGAAATGGTATTGGCCTGTGCTTCGTCGGCAAACAGTCCCGCCAGCCCGAGCATGCCCAGCCCCATTCCGCACCGCGCGAGCATCTCTCGCCGGCTCGTGACGAACGGCAAATCGTTAGACAGACGCTGTTGAAATTCGATATTCATAAAAGCTTCAATCGATAAAAACAAATTCGTTGGTCATCATCAGGGCGTGAACCAGTTCGGTCCAGCGGTCGGACGAGTGCCCCCGGAAATCCCGTTCGGAGTTCCACTCGCGATCCGAGTCCCCCTGACGGATCGTCACCGGCCACTCGTGTTCGTCATGCAGAATCGTCTCGCGGAAATCGACGACAAAGTCGAGCGTGTCCCCTTTCTGTAAGGAGACTTCAAGCTCCGGCAGTACGGCTTTCGATTGATCGACCGTCCATTCACCGAGTAGACCGGCTGCGCTGCTGACGAGTCGTCCCCGTACTCCGTCCCCCGGCTCAGGAACGTGGATCAATTCTCCCGTCACAATGTAAGTACCGTCCTCGGGAGCGATCCAGCGGCGAATCACGCAGCGTTCGAGCGTTGCGGCGGGATGCCCTCCCCGTTTGTCGACGAACACCCAGCCGAGATTCGGATCGGGCAATGCCGGCCCTCCCTGCCAGCGGAGGCCCGTCCAATGCGTGAGTGGAGTGAACGTTCCCACCCGCTGCGTCGAGTCGTCGATGGAACCGTATCCGTATTGCCAGGCCCGGGACAAAGCGAGAGATTCCGTTTCCTCCGCTTCTGCGTTCAGAAAAGCGATCGCCCGATCGACTTCCTCCGAATCGGGAACGCGACCGAACAAAATTGTGTAGATTTTCACGATTCGTTCGGCAGCTGATTCCTGAGACGGCAGATCGTTCCGTTCGAGCAGCTTTCGCGCGCAGGTCAGCGTGAACTGATCGTTCATGAAAAACAGCGCCTGGGGTACGATCGTCGTCTGTTCGCGCTCGGGACTAGTCGCGGCGGGGTCGGGATAATCGAAACTCCGCATCAATCCCGGCAGGTCCATCCGGTCGATGAAAACGTACAGCGTGCGCCGCGGTTGATACGAACTGATCAACTCGACCGGCGGACCTCCAATCGTTCGATTCAAGTCTCCCGACGCTGCCAGAATCGCATCGCGGGTCGATTCGAAGTCGAGCCGCGAACGGGGGAACTTTCCGAGCAACTGATTTTTCGGATCGATCGTCGCAACGCGATCGGCGTCGTCGCGATCGCTTGCCTGACGATATGCCCCAGACAGCACGATCTGCCGATGCAGATGTTTGATCGACCATCCGTGATTCATGAAATCCCGCGCGAGCCAGTCGAGCAGATCGGGATGGGTCGGCGGATCGCCGCGCAGTCCGAAATCGCTGGGTGTGGCGACGAGTCCTCGACCGAAATGCCAACCCCAGACGCGATTCACGAACACCCGGGCCGTCAGCGGATTCTCCTTCGCGACAATCGCTGCCGCCAGTTCTTCGCGTCCGCTCCCTGATTCAAAGCGAATCGGCTGCTTCGTCAGAACGCTCAGAAATCCTTTGGTAACCGACTCTCCTTCCCGATGGGGATTCCCGCGAACGAATACGACCGGTTGATACGGTGTTTCGGCGTTCTGCAGAACCATCGCTCGGGGAGGCGCGCCCGGCTGGTTCATGCTCCACGTCTCCACCTCTTTCAAGAGCTTCGTGAACTCTCCTTGCGTCGGACGGTCGGGGAGCAGATCGAGGAAGCCCCACGAAAGTTCCCGGGGAATCATCGGTGCCGAATCTGGTCCGTACAACTGCTGACGCACGGCTTCTTCGGCATCGTCGGGTAATCGCGAATAATCCACCGCATTTTTATTCAGAGTGGCGAGTTCAATCCAGTGCTCGCGGACGTTTTTGAAGAGTTCTCCATATACATCGGCCACGTCCTTCATCGACGTGGGAACCCGCTCGCGAAACGCCTCCCGGACGACAGCATTGACCTTCACAGACGACGCAGGATCGATCAGTTGCCGATGCACCTCGCCGGCTTGCTGGACGAATTCATGATCGGAGAGTGCGGCAAACGCGTGCCAGGCGGACCAGACCGGATCGCTCTCGCGTTTGGATCGCTTCACCACCGTTTCCCAGCGATGGATGATCGCCGGATGCAGGTCGTCTGTGTCGGTCAGCAGCATGAACTCTTCGGTGTTCGGCTGATTTCGCTTGCGATGCACCGCCAGCAGATATTCCCCCGCCCGGGTTTGCGCGTTGCGTATGATCTTCTCACGTTGATCCCCGATGAAAGCCTGCAATTTCTCGAGACGTTCCCGCAAACCGGTTTCGAACGACCGATACGCCTCACTCTCAGGCGCAGGCAGAAACTCGGGCGGCAGCAGCGGATCGACCGAACCGCGAAACACTCCGTACAGTCCGTAGTATTCCTTCTGCGAGACTGGATCGTACTTGTGATCGTGACAGCGGGCGCACGTGACGGTCAGCCCGAGCAGCCCCCGCGTGACGACGTCGATCCGGTCGTCGATGATGTCGTGCGTATTGTTCATGAAGTGACCGCCGAGCGTCAAAAAGCCCATCGCTGCCAGCGGTCGTTTATCCTCACCGAGATCCAACCGGTCGGCAGCCAGTTGCTCAGTCACGAACCGGTCGTACGGTCTGTCTTCGTTGAACGCTCTGACGACGTAATCTCGATACGTCCACGCCCAGGGATAATTCTTCTCTTCGAAAAATACGTACCCCTTGTTGTCTGCGTACCGGGCCACATCGAGCCAGTGCCGAGCCCAGCGTTCTCCATAATGTGGAGAAGCGAGCAGCCGATCGATGAGCTTCTCGTACGCAGTGGGCGATTCATCTGTCAGGAACTGCTCGATCTCTTCCGGAGTCGGAGGAAGTCCCAGCAGATCGAACGTCGCGCGGCGGATCAGCACCCTCCGGCTCGCTTCGGGAGCGTACGAGAATTTCGCAGCTTCCAGTTTTTGCAGCAGGAAGCGATCGACTGGAGTTCGCACGCGCTGAGTCTGTTGAACGTCCGGAGGAACCGCCTCCCGGACCGGTTGGAACGACCAGTGATTCTTGCCCACAGCAAACGGATCCGATTCGGACGCCGCCGCATCCGGTTGATCGCGCGGATCGACCGCTCCGCGAGCGATCCAGTGTTCGAAGTCATCGATCACGTTTTTGGGGAGTTGTTTGTCGGGAGGCATCTCGAACGACTCGTGCCGCAGTGCCTCGAGCAGCAGACTTTCCCGCGGTTTGCCTGGAACGATCGCCGGACCGGTTTCACCCCCCTGCCGGATCGCCTCCCGCGAATCGAGCCGGAAAGCCCCTTTGATCTCCCGCGCCTGTCCCGAATGGCAGACGTAGCAATTCTCAACGAGGACGGGACGAATCCGTTTCTCGAAGAACTCGACATCCTGCGGATTCGGCGGTTCGGCGCGCAGTTCCCCCGCGAACGCAAATACAAATACACAAAAAAGTCCGCCTCTCACAAATCGCTCTCCTGCTCGTTCCCGGTGGGAATTCTTACTTCAACTCCCTCTACTCTAACGTATTTGCTGATGGGTTTGTGAACTTTTATTTGTTCGAGTCTTCGCAAGCCGTTCCCATCGTTCATTGCACCATCCTTTTCCTCTGATTGAAGTTATGGCAACTCCACTTGCCGATTTTCCCAGAAACTTTTTACCAGAGCATCTTGAACGCGAATCGAGTTGACGGATCACGCGGTCGCGTCGTTTTCCAAATCCGGGACGAAGTTCAGACAGACGCAGTTGCAGGGATTATCGAACAGACTGGGAATTCTATGCTACGGCAAACGTGGCATCGATTTCCAAATCTGCGAACTTTTCCCGCACTCCGGTCGCCAAATGTTGCGCGCTCGCGACAGGCCTCCCGGCTCCTGCGTCCGGGAGGGTGTATCAAATTGATGACAGATTGCCAAAGAACAGAGGGTGTTTTGTTTCACTACATTGCGAAGTTGACCAATTTTGATGTTGTCAAGTTGTCAACTTGTCAAGTTCAGCGAATCTCGTGGAAAACGGTCGAAAATGGTCGATTGTGAAGACCGCGCGCCATCAAATTGATGACACTTTGCATCGCAAAGTTTGTTTCACATTCCTCTGGGGGCTGCATGTTGTCAAAATGATACACCTCCGATCGGGGGTATAAAGTGAAAGGTGGAAGAATGGAAGGAATGGACAATGGAAAACGGTCAATCTCGGTTCCTGATCCCAAGCATTATGCATTATCCATTTTCTTTCCGCGTTCGGCTCACCGCTTTCGAATGCCTCTACTCTACCCGGCTATGTTGCGCAACACGGGGCTGCTGGGATGCATAACGCGAGTCGTGGGCTGGTATGTCACAGTATTTCGTGGCCGAAATCGCTCTTGAGTCACAGAGCACGCTGTACTAGACTTCCGCTCCCTTCCTTCGATTCGGTCCTCGAATCGTTCATTGTCTCGAGTTTTCTGCGAGTTCCTGCCATGTCTACTTTCCGATGCTTGTTGATTGCCGTTGGATCTCTGACGGTCTGTGCAATGCTCACCGGGTGCGATACGGTGAAACATAATCTGCATCCCGACAGGTTGTGGCGGTTGAACCGCGGTCCGGCCGTCGGGCAGGTCGATGCGTCGTTCAGCCTTTCGGATGAAGCGGCCACGGCCAAGGCAGCGTCCTGGCGTGCGATCGTTCGCGAACAGACGCCAAAGTCGAACGTGATTGAGGATTGAGTGGCCGACACTTGTGTCCCGGCAGGTTGAAATCCTGCTCCGCATGTAGTCCTCAGTTACTGATTGAGCAACCGATCGACACCCTGCGCGCGGAGCAGTTCTGCCAGATGGCGGCCCACGGAAATCGGGTCTTCGATCGATCCCGAACATTCGGCGTGCAGACGTTCGGCACCATCCAAACTGAGAACGACTGCGGAGAGATGCAGCGACTCGTTTTCGATCTGAGTTAACGCCCCCAGCGGCGCATGACAACCGGCGCGCAACTCCGACAACAGCGCTCGCTCGGCTGTGGCCGCAGCGCGGGTTTCGCGATCGGAAAGACTCTCCAGGAGTTCACAGACGTCAGTATCGGATTCCCGGCATTCGAGTCCCAGCGCACCTTGCGCGACGGCGGGAAACATGGCGGGAGGAGACAATCGCACAAAATCGCGATCTGCCAGTCCGAGCCGGACGAGTCCCGCTTCCGCCAGCACGATCGCATCGTACTCTCCCTCGTCGAGTTTGCGGAGCCGCGTTTCGACGTTGCCGCGAATCTCACGCAGATCGAGATCGGGACGCACGTGTTTCAGTTGCGCCTGACGCCGGGGAGAACCTGTCCCCACCCGAGCGTTCTGCCGCAGATCGTCGATCGAAATCGCTGTGGAAGATCGGGCACCGACCAGCACGTCAAACACGGGTCCACGAGCGGGAATGCCTGCCAGCGCAAGCCCCGGTTCGGATTTGGTGGGGAGGTCTTTCAGACTGTGAACGGCGAGATCGGCCCTGTTTTCGAGGACTGCGTTCTGAACTTCCCGCGTGAAGACCCCCAGTCCACCGAATTGCCGCAGCGGTTCGGAACGATCGCGGTCCCCCTGAGTCGAGACCTCGACGAGTTCAACTGCTTCCACGTCGCGTTGCTCGCGGAGCAATGAGGCAATATGGTTCGCTTGCCATAACGCCAGTTGGCTCGCGCGCGTGGCGATGCGGATCGTGCGCCCGCTCACTCGGACGGCTCCTCGCCAGAGTGCGAAGGGGAGGCGTCTCCGACTGACGGGGGAGAAGTTTCCAGCAGTTGACGCGCCTGCTTGTTCAGAATCTCGGCATTCGCTTTCTGATGGGGAGGAACCAGCACACCGCACGATAAGCAGAATTGAAACGCCTGATCGATCGTCAGGTCGAGTTCGATGACCTCCTTTCGCGGAACGGTGATGGTGAAACCGGTCATCGGCATGGGAGAGGTCGGCATCAGCAGGCTGACCATCGGTTCTCCCGTATGATCGGCGATTTCCTGCATGCCGGAACTGGTCACAAACCCGATCGACCACATTCCTTTACGAGGATATTCGACGGCCACGACCTGGTTGTAGGAAATGGTTCGCTCAGTGAAGAAAAAGTCGGTTACTTGTTTGACCGAGGAATAGACATTGCTCACGACAGGAACCCTGGCGAGCACTCCCGATTCAAACTTGTGAACGAACCATTGACCGAGTTTCACGGTCACGATCCGGCCGAGAAAATACAGCAGCACGATCGCGATCATGACGGCGACCAGACTCAATTGGAACACGCTTTTGAAATACCGAGTCGTGACCAGTTCCATGTACAAACCGATCGACGAAGGGGGCATCTCGCCGGCCGGGAGGTTCGAAGCGACTTCGTAGTAGTCCTCATACGGCACCGCCCGCGTACCGAACGGGACGTACACCTTATCGACGTTGCGCATCACCGACTCGACCTCGATCCCCAACAGCGGGTCGCTCTCTGCGATCTGTTGGTCGAGTCTCTGCTGCAGTTCCTTCCGAAACTCCGGAGTGATTCGATAATTATTTCGACAGTACTCCAGCGGCGGGAGCTTTTCCCATTGGACGAGTGTGGACGTCGGAACCGACTTCTCGATCGCTTGAGCAAAAGCGAATCGGACCACAGAACTGGTGGGAGCGATGATGTAGTCGTTGATCGCACCCGCCAGCCAGACCAGAATCACGATCGTCAGAATCGGAGGCAGGCTGATCGCCAGTCCGCGCAGAAAAAACCGCGTGGGCGTCAGGCTGGGAGCCTCCGAGGAATCGGTTTTCGCAGGATCGTCTGCCATCATAAATGATCGAATCGACCGAAGTGGTGCATACCGAATCGGTCATCGCCGTAGAGTCAATGAATCATCTTAAACGTCCCCGAGTTGCCGGGACCCGAATTCAAGTATAATTCGGAACCCGACTTATCCAAGCCCGCGAGCGAGGATCGCGACGAAAATTTCTGTCGCACCTGCCTGTTTTAACGCCTGCGCGCAGAATTGGGCAGTCGATCCTGTCGTGAGAACGTCATCGACCAGAAGAATCCGCTTTCCGCGGATTCGTCCCGAGAATCGTGTCCGAAACGCACCGCGAAGGTTCTTACGCCGCTCGGTCGCGGTCAGTGACGCTTGAGAAGGTGTATAGCGAACTTTTCTCAATACGTGCGTTGAGACCGGCAGCTTCAGATCCGCCGCCATCCGGGCTGCCAGAACTTCGGCGGGATTATGCGAACGTCTCAGCCTTGTCCTCCAGTGCTGTGGGACCGGGATGACCAGCTCGAATTGCATCTTCCGCAACTGCTCTTCGCGGATCGAGAACAAACAGTGCGCCAACTCTCCCAGAAGTGGTTCTCCCGCAATTTCTTTTCCCGCCAGGACAGCCTGCCTGAGGCGGTCTTTGTATTGGCCCAGTGCCACCGTCTGGGAGAAGGCGAACCGGTCCCTGCGGCAGAATCGACAATTCGCCTGCCGTTCAAGATTCGGCCCCACCGATGCTCCGCATTGAGGGCAACACGCGCCCGTCCAGAAATCCAACTCGTCGCGGCAGGTTTCGCACAGCCGCGAAGCCTCGGTCTCATCCTCGATCGTCAGCGCGGATTGACAGCAAGCGCACATCGGCGGATAGATCAGATCCAATAACGACGAAACGGACCGATTCCACAGCGAACTCATTCCGGTCGGATCTCCTCGCGAGACTGCCATTCGTATCGAGCGGTGTTATCTTTGACAGAATATCGTAACAATTCACTGACTCGAATCGAACACTTTCTTTGTTCCTGCAACTCTTCTTGCGATCTCGGAAGCTGTCAGCATGAAATCGGTCATCGTCGTCGGCGGAGGACTGGCGGGCATGGCGACGGCCCGGTCGCTGGCCGATGCCGGGTTGCGCGTGACGCTGCTCGAATCCCGGCCGCGTCTCGGCGGACGCGCCGGTTCGTTCGAAGACCGGTCATCGGGTGAGGCGATCGATCACTGTCAGCACGTCGCGATGGGCTGCTGCACCAACTATCTGCACTTCTGTGAAACGCTCGGGATCGACCATCTGCTCGATCGACAGACGGAATTGCATTTCGTCGAGCGCGACGGAACGTTCAGCCGCTTTCGCCCCTGGCATTGGTTGCCATCTCCGTTGCACCTGATTCCGGCATTACGTCAGTTAAAGTTTTTGACGAGAGCCGACAGGGCACACCTCGCGAAAACCTTCCGGTCGATTGCCGCCATGAGCCGGACCCGTGAACCGCTGCATGTCTCCGAGAAATTTCTCTTTGACATGAAGATCTCTCGCGAAGAACTCGAAGCATCGCGACACTCGACTCGCGACAAACTGTCGTTCCTCGACTTTTTGAATCTTCACAACCCGTCGGAAAACGTGAAACGCCGCTTCTGGAACGTGATCCTTGTCAGCGCCCTCAGCGAATCGCTGCAGAACATCAGCTTTCAGCACGCCGCCAAAGTTTTCGTCGACGGATTCCTGGCCAACAATCGCGGGTGGGAAATCTGGATTCCCTCGGTTTCCCTGGGAGAACTGTACGATTCGGTCCCACCTGCGGAAATCGTCGGGCGGGAGGGGTCGCTGCGATTGTTGACTGGCGTCGAGAAGATCATCGAACGTTCTGACGGAACGATTCGCGCCGTCAAAACCCGGCAGGGAGAAGAACTCGAAGCCGATCAGTTCGTGCTGGCGGTTCCCTGGTATCGGCTGCCGGATCTGCTGCCTGCCCAACTGCAACTGAAATATGCTTCCGTGAAAGAGATTCAGCCGGCTCCGATTTCGAGTGTCCATCTCTGGTTCGACCGGTCGATCACCGAGTTGCCGCACGCGGTATTTGTCGATCATCTCAGCCAATGGATCTTTGCCCGGCCTGCGAAGGCGAATCGAACTGATGAAAACGACACCTCCTATTATCAGATCGTGATCAGCGAATCCCGCGCGCTGGACAAACTTTCGAAAGACGAAGTGATCGATCGTGTTCTCGAAGAGATTCGATCGGTCTTTCCCCGAGCGAGAGAAGCGCAACTCGTGCATTCCCGGCTCGTGACGGAACACAAGGCGGTCTTCTCACCGCGTTCGGGGATCGAATCGCTTCGACCCTGTCAGACGACTCCCGTCGAGAACCTGCATCTCGCAGGGGACTGGACCGACACCGGCTGGCCCGCCACAATGGAAGGGGCCGTGCGGAGCGGTTATCTGGCTGCAGAGAGTGTGCTGGGTGCGTCCGGAATTGATCGTCAGATTCTGCAGCCCAATTTACCCGCAACTTGGCTTGCGCGACGATTGTTCGGTTTACCGAAATCCTGAATCGGCCGGGAGCCGACAATGCATGAAACCTTCAAAATCGTTCCTTTGATTCGCGGTCTCTGCGGGGCAGCCGTTGGGGGACTGATCGGTTACTACGTGTTCGATTGGATTCTCGATCAAGGGTTTTATGCAATGGTGATCCCGGGCGCTTTACTCGGGGTTGGGTTTGGTCTCGCCTCGCGTGAGATTTCGGTAATCAATGGAGTGGTCAGTGGTGGACTTGCATTAGGGTTGGGCTTATTTGTGGAGTGGAAAAACTTTCCGTTTATCAAAGACGAAAGTATCGGGTACTTCCTCTCGCACGTACATCAACTGAAGCCCATTACGCTGATCATGATCGGGCTCGGAGTATTTATTGCATTCATGTCGGGAGTCGGACGAAAACCGATGAGAGAATCGCATTCTCTCGACGATTCAACCGAAGATAAGTGAACAAGCCGATTCCGGGTAATTCGGTGAGCGTTTCCCTATAATTCTGACGGATTGTCTGTTTCTCCGAGGAAATTACCGTGTCTCCGATCTTGCTGCCGCCGCGGAACCGCTATCTGGTGCCGTTCGACCTGAAACGTGTTCCCCACATGTTTACGGACGTGTTGATCGTGGGAGGCGGGATCGCGGGGATTCGCGCTGCGCTGGCGGTCGATCCGCGGCTGAAAACAGTCGTTGTGACCAAGGACCGTCTCGTCCTGTCGAACAGTTCGTGGGCGCAGGGAGGAATCGCGGGGGTGCTCGATCCGTTGGATGACATCGCCAATCATCTGTCAGACACCTTAGCAGCAGGAAAGGGGCTGTGCGATGAAGAGGTCGTCCGCGGCGTTGTCAAGGAAGCCCCCCAGCGAATCCGGGAACTCGCGGAATATGGGACACGCTTCGATTCTGAGAACGGAGCGATTGCGCTGACTCAGGAAGGAGGCCACAGCCATCGCCGCGTCGCTCATGCGTTCGGGGATGCCACCGGCAAAGAGATCATGCGGGCCTTGATCGAGAAAGTCCGCGGTGCCGAGCACATCGACATCTGGGAAAACACGTTCACGATCGATCTTCTGACCCACGAAGATTCGTGCCGCGGTGCGCTCGTCTGGAGTTCTTCACACGGAAAAACGTTCGTCTGGGCCAAGCAGACGATTCTCTGCACGGGCGGCGCGGGGCAGTTGTATCGGGAAACAACCAATCCCAGTATCGCCACTGGCGATGGACACGCGGCGGCGTTTCGGGCGGGAGCGGAACTTCGCGACATGGAGTTCATGCAGTTTCATCCGACGGTGTTGTACATCGCGGGAAGCTCGCGGCACCTGATCACCGAAGCCGTTCGCGGAGAAGGAGGGTATCTGCGGGACGTCGCGGGTACGCGGTTTATGCCCGAATATCATCCCCAGGCCGAACTCGCTCCCCGGGATGAAGTCTCGCTCGCCATTGCCCATCAGATGCAAAAGACGAAGCACCCGTGCGTCTATCTGGACTTGTCGCATCTCGATTCCGATCTGGTTCGAGAGCGGTTTCCGTCGATCGGCAAGGTCTGTGCGGAATTCGGACTCGACATTACCTCCGACCCGATCCCGGTTCGTCCCGGAGCGCACTACATGATCGGAGGGGCCACGATCGATCTGTCGGGAAGAACCACACTGGCGGGTTTGTGGGCTGCGGGTGAAGTGACCTCTTCCGGATTGCACGGTGCGAATCGACTCGGCTCGAACAGTCTGATCGAAGGGCTGGTGTTCGGCTTGCGCACCGGACGCGGCGCGTCGGAGCGTGCGAGCGAGATTCCCGATCGCTTCGAGGCCATCGAACTTCATTCTCCTCCGCACCCCCCCACTCCCGAAGAAGACGACCTCGACATCGGCGACCTCCGCAATTCGCTCAGCAGCCTGATGTGGCGACAGGCGGGCATTCAGCGTAACGAGGCCGGCCTGCTTTCCGCTCAGCAGCAGGTCGAATTCTGGGACCGCTACGTCAGCCGCCGAACTTTCACAGCGATCCAAGGCTGGGAACTGCAAAACCTGCTCTTGCTCGCCCGCATCGTGATCGCTTCGGCGCTGGCCCGCAAGGAAAGCCGGGGCGTCCACACCCATCGCGATTATCCCGAAACGCGGGAAGAGTTGTGCAAACACATTTCGGTAATTGCGGGTGAATGAAGTTAATCCAAATCCGATGAAAGTAAAATTGAACAGCGGGTAACGGCGGTAACCGAGCGAGCGATCGATCGAGGCTACTCGTTCAACCGTCCCGGTTCGCGGATGTTCTTGCCTTGAATGTTGAGTTGCGCGTCTCCGAGATCCTCGCGGGCGGCGGCAGCGTGTTTCATCAACTGTTCGACGATTTCGGGGTGCTGCTCAGCGACGTTGTATTTTTCGCCGACATCTTCACGCAGATTGTACAGGGTGAGTTCTGTTTTGGCCTGGGTGTATCCCGCGGGTTGGCCGTCGCGTCCGGGAGGTCCCGTCATTGAGCGGTAGTCGTGCGGCAGATGCAGTTTCCAGTCGCCGCTGCGCACGGCGTGGAGTCCCGCACCCCAGTAAAAATAAAAGGCTTCGTGAGGAGATTTTGCTCCGGGTGCTCCCGACATCAGCGGCCAGATGTTTTTCCCGTCGATGATCCGTTCCCGCGGGAGTTCGTAATCGATCAGGTGGGCAATCGTCGGCAGGAGGTCGATCGTCCCGGCGATTTCGTCGCAGACCGTCCCGGCAGGAATCTGTCCCGGCCAGCGCATCAGACAAGGTTCGCGCTGTCCACCGTCCCAGGCGGTTCCTTTTCCCTCGCGGAGCGGCCCCGCCGAACCGGCGTGGTTTCCGTAGGAGAGCCAGGGTCCGTTATCGCAGGTAAAAATCACGAGCGTTTTTTCGTCGAGGTTGAGTCTGTTGAGTGTCGCCAGAATCTGGCCGACCGACCAGTCGATCTCCATGATCACGTCACCGTACAGACCCTGTTTCGATTTCCCCTCGAATTTGTCGCTGACGTACAAGGGAACGTGCGGCATCGAATGCGGCAGATAAACGAAGAACGGTTCGTCCTTGTGCTGTTCGATGAATGTGACAGTTCGTTCCGTGTACCACGTCGTGAGCTGTGTCTGATCCTCGCCGGTCACCTGGGGGTTGATGATTTCGTTTTTCTCGATCAGCGGCAGGTCGGGGAAGCGATCCCCCAGCGTCGGATGAAACGGCCACATGTCGTTCGAGTACAGCAGACCGAAGTAATCGTCGAAACCGTGCTGCAACGGCAGGAATTTTTTGTGGTGTCCGAGATGCCATTTTCCGTAAATCGCCGTCGCATATCCTTTGGCTTTCAGCACCTCGGGGATCAGGAGTTCGTCCGAGTGAATCCCGTGATTTGACTGCGGACCCAAAGCTCCCAGGATTCCCACGCGATTGGGATAGCATCCGGTGAGCAGACCCGTTCGCGAGGCCGAACAAACCGCCTGCGCGCAATAGAAATCGGTGAATTTCATCCCTTCGGAGGCCATCCGATCGAGATGGGGAGTTTGGAAATTCGTAGCACCGAACACGCCGACATCACCCCAGCCCTGATCGTCCGTGAACACGATCACAATGTTCGGTTTCTCGACGTCAGGACGAGCGGCTCGAAGGGTTGTGGTCCAGACGCAGAAGAGCAAACAGCAAGAGAGCAGCAGCGTACGGCGCATAGGGGTTGGCTCCTGTGAGAGGCGAGTCGATGACCTCGAATTTACCATAACGGCTTTCTCCTCAAGAAGTAAAGAGTCTAATTCCCTGCTCTGGCGACCGGGTTTCGAAGCGACCGGGCCGAACGAAATCGACGGGCGATTTCCAGATCCGGCCGTTCCAGACTTAACGGAGCTTTTTCCAGGATTCCAGATGACACGCCGAGTATCGGGAGTTACCCTAGATGTGAGCGGGCTGAGCCTCGGGAATGAATCCGATCGCTTGATCATACCGGGGGAAACTGAAATCGCGTTCGAGATCCTGCAGATCAATCACGTATTTTCTGTTCCGAGGTGATTCTCTCAGCTCCCCCTGATTGCACTCGTTGAGGATCGGTTTATGAGTCGCTGGAGTGTGCGAAGTCTTCGTGTGTTCGTTGGCTGCAGCGTGCTGCTTTCAATGATCTGTCTGGAAACTGTCTTCGATCGACCAGTGATGACATCCGAAGCGGAGGCATTTCAGAAACGCAAACCGCAGCCGAAGCCCCAACCGAAATCCCGCTTGCCGGTCGACTCTCCCAAGATAAGAAAAGGGAACGTCGCGGAGGTCGATCCGAAAACGATCGACACCGTGAAGCGATCGGCCGCAAAAATCGATCAGTTGGTTGAAGCCAACTATAAAAAATTCAGTGTCACACCGAACCCCGATACGACCGATGAAGAATTCCTGCGTCGCGTTTATCTCGACATCGTCGGTACGATTCCGAACTTGCGTCAGACGCGGATCTTTCTGAACAACAGCAGTGAGGGTAACCGGGAGCGGCTGATCGATTCCCTGCTTGGTAACGAGGGTTACGTCGCCCACCACTACAATTTCTGGGCTGACCTGTTGCGTCTGAAAGATCGGGAAGGCCGGATGCGACTGATCCCGTATCAGACCTGGGTTAAACAGTCTCTCCGCAAGAACAAGCCGTACGACGAGTTCGTTCGCGATCTGCTCACCGCCGAAGGAAAAATCTGGGAAGATCCGGCGGCCGGATACTATCTGACGGATGACGGTATGCCGCTGGAGAACATGAGCAACACGCTTCAGTTGTTTCTCGGCACTCAGATCGGTTGCGCGCAGTGTCACGATCATCCCTTCGACCGCTGGAGTCAAAAAGACTTCTACGAAATCGCCGCCTTCACTTCCCAGATGAGTACGCGGTCGGCGGGAGAAGAAGGCAAAGCCTTCGGAACGATCCAGCAGACATTTCAAAAACAACGAAACCGTCAATCAGACATGGTTTCGATGGGAGGTGTCCAGGCCCGATACGGAATCGTTCAGAATCTGGTCGTCGCCAATCGGTATGAAATCTCGGACAACCCCGGGCAACAGCTCAAGCTCCCGGCAACCTACGCGTACGAGAACGGAAAACCGGGCGAGGTCGTTCAGCCCGGAGCATTGTTCGGGCAGGAAGTTTCCGTGAAGCAAGGGGAATCTCGCCGCAAAATCTTCGCCGACTGGCTCACCTCTCCCGAGAATCCCCGGTTCGCCCGAACGATCGCCAATCGGCTCTGGAAACAGGTCATGGGTGTCGGACAGATCGAACCGATCGACGACATGAAGGACGACACGGTTGCGGAAAACCCCGAGCTGATGGCGTTTCTCGAACAGGAGATGGTCCGCGTCAAATTCGACCTGAAAGAGTTCCTGCGAATTCTGATGAACACGAAAACGTACCAGCGTCAGTCGACGACGACCGAGTACGATCCCGGCGTACCCTATCATTTCGCCGGGCCGATTCTCCGCCGGATGACCGCCGAACAGGCCTGGGATTCGCTGCTGACTCTCGCGATCCCGAATCCCGAAGCATTCAGCAAGGATTACGATTCGGGCTTCGAGAAGACGATCGAGGTCAGCTTCAAGAACGAACCGCCCCAGAAGATTCTGGAAAAGGCCGTTCAGCTCGAAGACAAATATCTCGGCGGAAAAGCCGTCGCGGAAAAGGAGCGGCCTTACAGTTACGTTCCGAACAAGGAGACTTATCAAGGAAAATACCTGCGCGTGCTGCTGGCCCGCGCGTACGAGTTGCCTTCTCCTCTGCCACCGGAACATTTCCTGAGACAATTCGGACAGAGCGATCGGGAACTGATCGGCGGCTCCTCGCGAGACGGCTCGATTCCACAAATTCTCACGATGCTCAACGGGCCGTCGACACACATGATGCTCGAAGCGGGATCGGTGATCTACGATAATGTCACCGAAGAATCTGACGCAAAAAAACGAGTCGAGATTATGTTCTTGAGTATTCTCAATCGAAAGCCGTCGACCGAGGAAATGCAGTCCGCCCTGACGGAAATCCGACGCGCCGGAAATCCCGGCTACGGAAACGTGATCTGGGCACTCGTCAACACCCGCGAGTTTCTGTTCGTTCAATAATTCGGGCTCACCCTCACACCGCGAAATGACAGGTCGGAATGATGAAAGAATTGTTTGGTTTGCTCGATCAACTCTCCCGCCGAGATCTGCTGTCTCACGCAGCCCGTTCGCTGCTGGGGGTCTCCTTATTGCCGCTCGGCAGAGCCTTCGCCGAGACTTCAGCTTCCGGAGGTAGCGGTGGAGGTCCGGCCAAAAACGTGATTTCGCTGTTTATGGAAGGGGCGATGAGTCACCTCGACACCTTCGATGTGAAAGTCAAAGGTGAAGGAGAGACGAAAGCGGTCGAGACTGCGGTTCCGGGAATCGAAATCTCGGAACATTTCGCTCGATTACCGAAATTGATGAACGATGTCGCGCTGATCCGATCGATGAACACGCAAACCGGAGCCCATCAACCGGCTCGCTACCTGATGCGAACCAGTTACGAAGAAATCGCGACGACCCGGCATCCGTCTCTCGGCCCCTGGGTGCAGACTCTGCTCGGAAAGCGGAACAAAACATTGCCGGACAGTGTCGTCATCGCGGGAGGCTCTCAGCACCCCGGCGCGGGATTCATGGAAACCCGCTTCTCACCCCTGCCGATCGCCAACGCCGCCGAAGGACTCCAGAACTCCTCATCTCCCGAATATCTCGGCGAAGAAGATTTCTCCAAACGGCTGAACCTGATCAACGCCTTCGACAAGCAGTTCCGCAGCAAATACGAGCACAAGGATGTTCGGGCCTATTCCGACTTCTATCAAGAAACCGTTGCACTGCTCAAAAGCGACGAACTGGCCGCGTTCGATATCAAACTGGAAAAACAGGAGGTCCGCGATGCTTACGGAGAGCACCGTTTCGGTCAGGGGGTCCTGCTGGCCCGGCGTCTGATCGCGCACGGTGTGCGTCACGTCGAAGTCGTGTTCGGCGGATGGGACGACCACAATAATATCTACGATTCCGATAAAATTCCGGCCCGCATACCGCAACTCGACCAGGCGCTCAGCGCTTTGTTGAGCGACTTGAAATCCAGCGGATTGCTGGGCGAAACGCTGGTGGTGGTCTTTTCCGAGTTCGGGCGAACGCCGAAAATCAGCGATCGTGCCGGACGCGACCATCATCCCGCTGCGTTTTCAACGCTCCTGGCGGGAGGGGGAATCAAGGGGGGACAAGTTTACGGAAAGACCGACGAGAAAGGAGCTTCCGTCGAGGATGAAGGCGTCCTCCCCGCCGATTTCAATGCGACGATCGCCCGAGCGATGGGGTTGCCTCTCGATCAGGAAGTGATCGCTCCCTCGGGGCGTCCGTTCAAAGTCGCGCACGACGGAAAACCGATCGATCGGCTGTTCTGACCACTCGATTTGTTGCTTCGTGCAGTATTTCGGGGTGACGGGATCGGTTTCTCGAAAATCGGGAATCGGTTCCGTTGACGTGTTTCGGAAATCTGCCATACTATCCGATTCCATTCGCGGAGACGTTTTTTCTTGAGGATGAGTCATGAACCAGGGTGAACTTCTTAAACTTGCCGAACAATCCAGTCTGCGTGCCGAGCCGTTTGCGTTTGATATCGGCGACACAGTCGACGTCCACACGAAGATTCAGGAAGGCAACAAGGAACGAACCCAGATCTTCTCGGGAATCGTCATCGCCAAACGGGCCAGCGGGACGCAAGCAGCGTTCACCGTGCGTCGAATCGTCGCCGGTGAGGGTGTCGAGCGAACTTTTCCGGTCAACAGCCCGAAAGTTGCCAAAGTCGAAGTCAAGCGGCACGGCCGCGTACGGCGCGCCAAGCTGTACTACCTCCGCGATCGAGTCGGTAAATCGACCCGTCTGACCGAACGACAAGCCCGCAAGGGAGAAGCCGAAGTCAGCCGAAAGGGATAATCGGACGGCGTCGAACGACGACGTCAGGCAGGTTTTCAAACCCGCCCAACCCTCGGTGACTGATCGCTTCGAGTCGTTCCTCGCAGGGAGAACGGCCAACTATGCCTCGCTGGTGGAATCGCCTGTTCGGAGACCGTGGCGAGCGTCTGGCCGTGCGACATCTCAAAAAGTCGGGTCTTAAGATCATCGCGCGGAACTACCGAAACCGCTTCGGCGAAATCGACATCATCGCCCTCGACGGACAGACCATCGTGTTTGTCGAAGTGAAAACCCGCAAATCAAATGCTGTGGGGAGTCCGCTCGAAGCTGTCGACGAAAGCAAGCAGTCCAAAGTCATCCAGGTGGCCCAGGCGTATCTGAAAGAGCGGCGTCTCTACGAATACTCCGTCCGCTTCGACGTGATCGGAATCGTCTGGAACGAGTCTGAGAAAGAGTCCAAACCCGATCTGACCCACGTTCGCCATGCGTTTACGGGGTGAAAAACGGACTGGGAAAGAAATCGTTCCGGGCTTGGCTCACTCTACTTTCGCCGAAGCGCAGGCGAACTCCAGCCGCGTCGCAATTTTTCCCTCCACTGACACCTTTCCCGTCATATAATAAGCATTGGCGAGGTGTTCGTTCAGGGTGACTTCGATCTCGATCGTCTCTCCCGGCTTGACCATCCGCCGGAATTTCACGTCGTTCATCCGCGTGGCGACCGGAATCTCTCCCGAGGGAACCGACTCGATCTGCGAAATCAGAATCGCACCGGCTTGCAGAGCGGCTTCGCATTGCAGGACTCCCGGAAAAACAGGATGTCCGGGAAAGTGACCTTGAAACACCGGCAGTTCAGGATCGAGAAAGGTCCGCGCGCGAATCGATCGATCGTCGAGGTGGGTCACCTCATCGACCCATAGAAACGGAGGTCGATGCGGGATGGCGTTCTGAATCTGGTTGCGGTCCATGAAAGAAGATCCGTCCGGGTCAGTCCGTGAGGGCATCCGAGATTGTTCGCGAGGGATTGTACAACAGTTGTGCGGACGATTCGATCCGCGAGCAGTGGAATTCGTATCACAGCCATTTCCTCGCGGTTTCTCCTCTCGAACGGTTCGTTTCGGGGTGAAAAAGTTGTCTGACCGGTCGGGTCGCACGGATTGGTTTGCGCGCCAATGAGAAATGTCGGTTGCGAGGGCCAGTTGCAGGGGTTGCCCTGAATGGCGGGATTAAGCTTGTCTTAACCTGTTTCCCACAAAGAAATTACGGGCTTCTGGAACGAACCGGGACGTTGTTCTCGGATCGAAAGGCGAAACTGCTGCATCTCGTTCGATATGCACTTCGCTCAAAGATCTTAAAGTCGTTACAGCAGGCTGGACGATTCTGTACGTCAGATGCGAGTTTCCTCTGCGGAGAGTTATCCAACGGGGAGGTGCGGCATGGATGTCGCGACTGTCTCGCATGATTCTGACAGGAATCGATTGTTTCGGGAGTCCCGCTTCCGAAGTAAAGATTGTTGGATGAATCGTGGCTTCAAGTGAGACAACCGAAACTTCGGAAGGTTCACGAGGAGTCAGGACTGAAACAGTTCGAACGTCTCGAGCGGTTACAGACCACCACCCCGACCCAAGAGATGACGATGGTACGTTAAGTCACGGACCCGAGGCCTGGAGTGCCAACCATCGTGTCAGGGGTAGTTTTTCGAGGGGACTGACAACCCTCATTTGGCAATGAGAATCTGATTGGAGAACCCGCCATGAGGACGATCTTTACTACTGGACAAGTAGCTAAGATCTGCAAAGTTGCACCCCGCACCGTCAGTAAATGGTTCGATTCGGGACGCTTGCACGGTTATCGGATCCCTGGATCCCAGGACCGTCGCATTCCCCGCGAACATCTGATCCGGTTTTTGAAGGAGCACGGTATGCCCCTGGGAGAACTGGAAGACGAAGCGATGGGAAAAATCCTGCTCGTCGGAGCGGACAGCATCGTGCGATCGAATCTAGGAGACCTGATGGGTAACGACGATTTCAAAATCGAAGTTGCCGCGAGTGGCTTTGAGGCTGGAATTCAGGCCGAGTCTTTACACCCGGACTGCGTTGTGGTCGATTTCGGAATGGGCCGTCAGGAAGCCCTCATGATCGCCCAGAATTTGAGAAAGAACACCGAATACTCGGAAACTGTTCTGATCGCACTTCTGAGCGACGAGGATACTGCCAGCGGCTTCGACCGAACGATGTTCAGCGAAACCTTCCGCAAACCGTTCGACGCCGCGTTACTGGCTGAACGGATCAAGACGCTCGTCGGACGCAAAAAGCAGATCGCTTGATGGATCGACAGCAAACCTCGGTACGCCAAGGATGGCGAACAACTCCGAGGCTTGTCACCGGATTCATCACGCTTAAACGTGATAATTCGAACGAAAACCGACCGAACCTTTTCGGTCGGTTTTTTCATGCGCCGAGGAGCATCCGATTCTTCGCTCAATCCGCCGAGCCAGTCTCCGGCGGAGCGGCGACGAGCGGTTCAAGCTGTCCGATCAGCTCGGAAACATGGATGGTCGCAACCCGCCAGACGCGATCGTGCTTGACCTCTCCGTATTCATGTGCCAATACGTGCCGCTGTGCCTGCACCGGTCGCCACGGAATCTCGGGGTGTGCGGTCTGAAACTCCTTCGAAACGTGGCGGGCCGCCTCGCCGATGATCTCGATCTGACGCTCGACCGCGCTGCGCAGCATCAGATCGGCGAGATAGTCGTCGAAGTCGCGGCCTCCGACGAACTGCTCGATGGCACGCGCTGCGGTGAGCATGTCCCACAGAAAGGCGATGTCATCCCTGTCCGGCGTCATAAATGACCTGCCTGGTTTCGAGAATGCGGCGACGACGATAGGGATTCCGCAAGCCTTCTCGTTCGACGAGATCCACGGAACGACCGATCCGCTCGGCAAGCTCATCCCGCATGGCAATCAGATCCCAGAGGCTCCACGGAGCGTCTTCGTCAAACGAAACCAGCACGTCGATATCGCTTTCCGGTCCGAAGTCGTCGCGCAGCACGGAGCCGAACAGCGAGAGTTCGCGGACTTTCCATTTGCGGCAAAACGACTCCAGGGCGTCCGCTGAAACTGTGAAATGGGCGATGACGGACATAGGACTCGAAGCCCGCTCTGGGAACCCGTGACAAAGCAAGCCGGATTGGCCATTCTGGTTCACGGTTCATGAACTCGAACGATTCCGCGATTCTACTCGTGGAACAAACCTTCATCAAGCGACCCACCTACCGGAGCCCAGGGCGCGGCTCAAGAGAGTCTGAACCACTTGGTTCATCTCGCCGAACGAAGGTCTCGGGGGTTCCCTGCGGCAAACGTGAATTTGTGGATGGATTTTCCGCGCGAGCGCTTATAATCCACTTCTGAGGAGTTGGAAAAGGCGACCGGCTCCCGGAGGATGTCCAGAAGGCGGCCATCACTGCCACGGGAGGATACCTGTCCCCTTTTCCGGTTTGCCCCCTCCACCCGTTCGAATGCCGAATTGACCGACTCAAAACTCCCGATCCGACAACGGAGCCAACCCATGACCGAGACCCAAAGCTGCGATGTACTCGTCGCCAAAAAATGCGTCCCCTGCGAAGGGGGCGTGCCCAAAATGACTCCCGCAGAAGTTGCCGGACAACTTGCGGAAATGCCCGACTGGAAGGCGACGCACAAGGGTGAACGAATCGCCAGAAAATGGGTGGTCAAAAACTTCATGGCCGCGATGGAGTTCTTCAACCGCGTTGCCGAACTGGCCGAAGCAGAAGGACACCACCCCGATCTGCACGTCGTCGGATATCGCAACGTCGAGATCGAAATCTGGACGCACGCGATCGGAGGGCTTTCGGAGAACGATTTCATTCTGGCCGCCAAGATCGATCGTCTTCCGATCGATCTGAAATAAGTCATCCACCGAACAGTCCGTCGAGGCGGTTTCTTCAATCGCTCGCGTTTCGCAGACCGTTACAATCGTTGCGATCTGAACGCGAGTTTGACCTTTGTTGCGGGAAGCTGCACGAATCTCCGCAGGGATTCGCGGATTCTTGGGAAAAAAACAGCGTTTCATACCTTGAGGACGCTAAACTGATTGCAAGCTAGGTTCTGCCGAAGGGACTCGTACATTACCGCTGAAGGAACCAAAACACCGGAACGCTCACTATGACCGTATATCTCAAGCCGCTGGGAGCAGGCCGACCCATCGTGATGGAC
>DATKCB010000499.1:0-5897 GCA_035513495.1 Planctomycetaceae bacterium
TCGGAACGGTCCGGTTGATGATCTTCATCATCCCGCCGCCGGCGAGTTGCTTGTACTTCACGAGGGCGATGTCCGGCTCGATGCCGGTCGTGTCGCAGTCCATCATGAACGCGATCGTTCCTGTCGGAGCCAGCACAGTCGCCTGAGCGTTGCGGTAACCGTACTTTTCTCCGCTTTCGACAACCTCGTCCCAGACTTCGCGGGCCGCCTGGCGGAGGTAATCGGGACAGGCGGGGTTGAGCTCGTTCGTCGCATCGCGATGCATCCGCATCACGTCGAGCATCGGCTCCCGGTTCTCTTCATAACCCCGGAACGGCCCGATATGACCGGCGATGCGGCTGGAGGTCAGATAGGCTTGTCCGGTGAGCAGCGCGGTCAGAGCGCCGCAGATGCCGTTGCCGGAATCGCTGTCGTAGGGGATCCCCATCGACATCAGCATGCTGCCCAGATTGGCGTAGCCGAGTCCGAGCGGACGGAACAGGTGGCTGTTCTCGGCAATCGCAGGGGTCGGATAGCTGGCGTGATCGACGAGAATTTCCTGAGCCGTAATGAAGATCGTCGCGGCGCGGCGGAACCGTTCGACGTTGAACGTGCCGTCGGCTTCCTGGAACTTCTTCAGGTTCAGGCTCGACAGATTGCACGCCGTGTCATCGAGGAACATGTATTCCGAACAGGGGTTCGACGCGTTGATCGGCCCGGTGTTCTTGCAGGTATGCCACTTGTTGATGGTGGTCGAGTACTGCACTCCGGGATCGCCGCAGAACCAGGTTCCCTCGGCGATGTCGTTCATCAAGTCATCGGCTTCGTATTCGGGGCCGGGAATGTTTTTGTCGGTGACGTAGCGGGTTTGCCACTTGTCGCCGTTCTCGACCGCGTTCATGAACTCGTCGCTGAGCCGAACCGAGAGATTCGCGTTCTGGAACATGATCGAAGAGTACGCTTCGCCGTTGAAGTTGGAATCGTATTCTCCGCTTTCGATCAGCACGCGGGCTTTCCGTTCTTCCTTCGCCTTGCACTGGATGAATTCCCGGATATCCGGATGCCAGTCTTTCAGCGACTGCATCTTCGCGGCGCGGCGGGTCTTGCCCCCCGACTTCACCACGGCGGCGATCTGGTCGTACACCCGCATGAAGGAAAGCGGACCCGAAGGAACTCCGCCCCCCGAGAGTTTCTCCTTACTGCTGCGGATCGACGACAGGTCGGTTCCCGTTCCGGAGCCGAACTTGAACAGCATCGCCTCGCTGGTGGCGAGACGCATGATGTCTTCCATGTTGTCTTCGACCGACTGGATGAAACAGGCCGACGCCTGGGGAAACTCGTAGGGAGTTTCGGGGCGGCGAATCGTGCCGGTCTCGACGTCGTAGTTGTAATTTCCGCGACAGCCCTTCACTCCGTACTGGTGGTACAAACCGACGTTGAACCAGACGGGCGAGTTGAACGAACCGAACTGGTGCGTACACATCCAGGCGAGTTCGCGGTAGAAGTTCTCGCCATCCTTTTCGGAGGCGAAGTAGCCGTCCTCGGTCCCCCAGTCGGCGATCGTCCGCGCAACGCGGTGAATCACCTGCCGGACGCTGGTTTCGCGTTCGGGAGTTCCGGGTTCTCCGAAGAAATACTTGCTCACCACGACATTGGTGGCCAGCGCGCTCCAGACTTTCGGAATCAGACAGTCGGTCTGTTCGAACAGAACTCCGCCGCTCTCATCTTTGATCTGGGCAGTCCGGGGTTCCCACTCGACGGTGGTGAACGGATCGACGTTGGGGGGACAAAAATAAGGCGAGACTTTCATGGCCTGCGGCTTGATGGTTCCATGTCCGTTCGCTTCCTGCGAGAGCCTGTTGCTCGTGAGACGTTCGGTCTCGTGCATCGTGCACACTCCTCCTGTGAAGTTGCTGGAAAAATGCGGTGGATTCCGCTCAGAAATTGTCGGTCATTCTCGCCTTGAAATGAACGTATGATCACGTTTTTTGCGAAAATCCCCAAAAATGGGAAACCACAACCCATTGTGGTCTACCTATTGTCTCGGCACAACATATAGTGGTTGTTGAGAAGTTCCAATATAAAAAGAGAATTCTGGTTGTCAATATGCTGCTTGAAAAACAAATTTTTTTTGACCCTTCAAATCGCCCTAACAGACGCACCCGAAACAGGTTCAAAATTTTGTGAAAATGAAGAAATTATAAATCGATTGTGAAGCTCCGAATTCACCCGATTCTTCATCCGATTGGCACACCATTTGGGTGTCTCGGGAAGAGGCAGCAAAGGTAGTTCATGCTGTGCATGACGAGAGAGAGAGGTTGAAGCATGGACGGCACAACTTGTCATGCACAGCATGACCTACAGTGGCTCATCAGCAAACAACGGAGGAAGACCCGCTTCAATCGAGGGAAACTTCAGCTCGAGTTGCAGTTCCGATCGGGCTTTCCGGTTTCGGCAGCGCTTGCCGAGTGAAGCGGAATCATTTTGAAACACCGGCTCCGGCGCTTCCGCCAGTTCGGCCAGACGCGTGTAATACTCGCGACGGATCACAGGCCGGTCGTCGCTGACGAGATAAGTTTCACTCGCTCGTCCGGTCGCTTCACAGGCGAGCACCGCACGACAGGCATCCTCCACGTGAATCAGATTCAACCACGCCTCGGGATTTCCTCGGAGCGGCTCCCGATTCTTGAGTTGATCGATCCGGGCGAGCAGACGACCGGGACCGTAAATTCCCGAGAGACGGATCACGTTCGCAGGAGATTTCGATTGAGATCGAATCAATTCTTCCGCATCGCGACAAACGCGGCCACTCTCTGTCTCGGATTCGGTTGGCGAGGTTTCATCGACCCACGAACCGTCCTCCTGTCCGTACACGCTCGTGCTGGAAATGTAGATCAACTCTCGCGGAGAGAATGATTCCGCCTGCAACACATTAGACAACCCACCAACGTAGACATTTCGTTGCGAGAAGTTGCTGGTGCGATCCAGGCCGACCGCGTACAGACAGGTCGCGATCTCCTCGGGAAAAATCAACGTCTCCGGTTGCAGGACGTCCCCCACGATCGGGACGATCCCCAGCGAGCGAAATCGTGCGGCGGTTTCCGTCGAGCGGGTCAGCGCGAAAACCTCCGAACCTTGCTGTTGCCAGGCACGGGCGACTCGTTCGCCGAGATAGCCGCAGCCGATGACCAGTTTTCGCATCGCAAGACTTTCGACGAATTACTGCGCGCTGTTCACATCGGGCCGCAGCTTCCTGGCTTCATGCAGATAAACGTGCACAATCTCCCGCTGGGTCTTGTCGGTGTTCACGTGCAGCAGAATCCGAATGCACCGCGGCAGACTCCCCGGGACCGGGATTTCCGACGCGCACAGCAGCGGCACGTGGTTCATCCCGAAGCTTCGCGCGGCTTCGGCAGGGAACGTCGAGGTCAGGTCGGTGGTCATTGTAAAAATTACAGAGACCACTTCTTCGAACGTTTCGATCCCGTTCGCTCGAAGCGTCTCTTCCAGCAATTCCCGAGTCGCCTTCAGAATCAGTTCCGGCGTGTCCGTCTCGACCGAAGTCGCCCCTCGGATCCCCCGCATCGTCATTCCAGTTTCCACCAATCGCCTGAGAAAATGATCTAACATTCCAGTCGTTAGGAACTTGCGTTAATTTAACAGCCGCGATTCCGTTTCGCCAATCGCTTCCCGAAAAACCTCCCCAGCGGGAAGCATCGACGGACCGCGATGCCGCCTTCCGGTCACTCGATGTTCTGACGCAGATTGACCTTGTGTTCACAGTCCGTTTTCGACTAACACTCCACACGACAAGATCCCGAAACAACTCGCAGGACGCGTGTTGCGCGGGAATTCCACAGTTTTTTATCACCTCATCGGACAAGGATGTCCCGCATCATGCCATTGACCGCCCTCGATGTTGCCAACCGACTCCAGTCCACCGTGCTGGGGGAACCGAATCGGCCGATTACGGGCGCGGCAATTCTCGAAGACGCCGCACCCGATCAGATCGCCTACATCAAGGACGCCAAAAAAATTGCCAAGGGCCTCGAATCGGCCGCCGGAACGCTGCTGATCCCTCCTGCCGCCGTCGAAAAGGTCACCGAATCGAACTGCGACAAGAGTCTGATCGTCGTCGATGATCCTCAAGAGGCGTTCCTGCAACTCGTCGCGCATTTTCATCCCGAACCCACGCCGGTCTCAATCGGAATCTCGGAACATGCCTTCGTCGCTCCGACCGCTAAGATCGGGGAGGAAACCGACATCCATCCGACCGCCGTGATCGAAGACGGCGTCGAAATCGGAGCGCGGTGCGTGATTCATCCCGGAGCCGTCATCGGGCGCGGTTCACGAATCGGAAACGATTGCGTGCTGTATCCGCACGTCGTGCTCTATCCCGGAATGCAGCTCGCCGACCGCGTCGTCATTCATGCCTGTTCGGTGATCGGAGCCGACGGGTTCGGATACCGCCAGATCAAAGGAGAACACGTCAAGATTCCGCATTACGGTACGGTGATCATCGAAGACGACGTCGAAATCGGAGCCTGTACGACGATCGATCGCAGCTTCCTCGGAGCGACTCGGATCGGCCGCGGTTCGAAAATCGACAACCAGGTCATGATCGGTCACAACTGCAACATCGGACGACACAACATTCTTGTCTCGCATGTCGGTTTCGCCGGATCGGTTTCGACCGGTGATTACGTGATTTGTGCCGGACAGGTCGGCGTCGCCGATCACGTGCATATCGGTGACGGAGCGGTTCTCGGGGCGAAATGCGGTGTGCACAAGGATCTCCCCGGAGGAGTCACCTATCTCGGAACTCCCGCGACTCCCGAATCGGAGACGATCCGGCAAGTCATGGCGCTTCGCAAGTTGCCGGAACTCCGGACCAAAGTCAAAGAACTCGAAACCCAGATTCAACAGTTACAGGAACAGTTACGACAGCAGTTGAACGATGACCGATCACAATGTTCAGCCGCCTGACATTCTGCCCATGATGTCGACGGAACAAAAATCAGCGCAATCGCCGCGACGGATCGGCCTGTTGGCCGGGGCCGGCAGCTTTCCGATTGAATTCGCGCGCGCCGCACGCCGGCAAGGCTACCAGGTGATCGCCGTCGCTCCGACCGGCATGGTCTCCGAAGAACTCCGCGAGTACTGCGAATACATGCACGTCGGATCGCTCGCCCGCATCGGCAAAGCCATCAGCGTCTTCAAACGCAAGCAGGTCAAAGAGATCGTGATGGCGGGGAAGATCGAGAAGAAAGTGATGCTCAACCCGTGGGTCTGGTTTCAGCATCTCCCCGACTGGCGCGCAGTCCACATGATGTGGAAGTACGCCCGCCGCGACCGCAAAGATGATACGTTACTGCTCGCCGTGATCCAGGAATTCGCCCGAGACGGCCTGCACTTTCAATCCGCTCTCAAATTTTGTCCGGAGCTGCTCGTGTCACACGGATTCCTCACCAAACGCCATCCCAGCTCGTCCCAGTGGAAAGACATCAACTTCGCCTGGGAAATCGCCAAGGAAATGGGCCGCCTCGACGTCGGCCAGTCGATCGCCGTCTCCGAACGGGCCGTGATCGCCGTCGAAGCGATCGAAGGAACCGACGAATGCATCCGCCGCGCCGGCACGCTCTGCCGTAAAGGCGGCTTCACCGTCGTGAAGGTCGCCAAACCCCAGCAAGACATGCGTTTCGACGTCCCCACGATCGGAATCCAGACCATCCAGACGATGCGCGAAGCCGGCGCCCGGGTGCTGGCGATCGAAAGCGAAAGAACAATCGTCCTCGACCAGGACGAAGTGGTCCAACTCGCCGACAAAGTCGGCATCGCGATCGTCTCGCTGAACGCGAACGAATCGGAGTTGCGGATCGCCTCGTAAAGCCCAATCGCGCAAGCGATCGGGGGAGCGC
>DATKCB010000500.1:0-10413 GCA_035513495.1 Planctomycetaceae bacterium
ATCGCCGCGGCGGGAAATTCGGGGACTTTGCGAGGTAAAGGCAATAATGTCATTTATCCTGCCGCATACGACTCGGTCGTCGCCGTTGCGGCGACAGACTCGGACGATAATCGAGCCTACTTTTCGAGTACGGGACCGGAAGTCGAACTGGCAGCGCCGGGATATCAGGTTTATTCCACGGTTCCTGGCGGATATGCCTCCTACTCAGGGACGTCCATGGCGTGTCCGCACGTGGCGGGAGTCGCCGCGTTGATGATTCAGGCAGGCGGACTCGATCATCAAACGACTCGCGATTTGCTGACGCTCTCTGCGAAGGATCTGGGACCAATCGGTCACGATAACATGTTCGGCTACGGACTCGTTGATGTCCCTATGGCATTGCAACTACTCGGCGAGGGGGGCGATCCTCCCCCTCCTCCGCCGGTCGAAGACCTCGCGATCAGCGTGTCGAGGATCGAGTATTCGCTCGCGGGTGGTAAGAACAGCAATAAAGACCTGATCATTTCGGTCACGATCGAGGAATCGGTTTCTCAACTTCCCGTCTCCAATGCCAGTGTTTCGATCGTCGGATACTTCGAGGGATCAAGTTTCGGATCGGCCACCGGCACGACGAATTCTTCGGGAGTTGTCAGTTTTCGCGTGAGAAACGCGTCCAGCGGCAACTACCAAACCGATGTGACTTCCGTCATTGCGGATGGTTATCTCTGGGACGGAGAGACACCCCCAAATAATTTTGACAAACCCTAGCGTTCAGTGTCATCTGTTTCGGGAGGCCTCCCGAAAGTTTCGCCAGTCGGTATTGGAATCGGGGAACAGGGATCGTGTTTTCTCGAGGATTCCAGCGAAGATACGTAATCGGCCGGTGGACGCAGTTTCAAAATCATCACAAGCCGGCCTGGAACGAACGCGGTGGTTCTGGCGATTGGGAATTCCCGAGGCACCGCGCCTCACAATGGAGCTTCAGCCTCGGGGCGAAACCGAATTCCCTCCGAGTTCCCTTTTGCAGATCGACCGTTCTGCCGAACGATATCGTTTTTTTGAAACTTACTGTTTTCTCAATAAATTTCTTGAGGTGCCGGTCTGTCTCAGTAGAATGAGCGGAGCGGGTTGAGTTCAGAACTTCTCAGACCCCCGCTTGTTTTCCATTTCGATCCCTTCCTCCCAGGAGATTGGAGTTATGCAGGATCAGTCGCCACAGTCGCGTTCGGGCTACAGCCGACGCGACTTTCTGAAAGGAACTGCCGCCGCGACGGCCGCATCTGCGGCGGTGCTTTCCGAACACGAATCTGCCGAAGCCGCCACGACGAAAGTCGCCTCGGCCCAGATTCAGGAAATCACGCTCTCGGTGAACGGCAAAGAGCACGTACTGCAGCTCGAGCCCCGTGCGAATCTGCTTGATGTGTTGCGGAACGACCTCAACCTCACCGGTTGCAAAGAGGTCTGCGAGACAACGAATTGCGGTGCCTGCACGGTGATGATCGACGGCAAGGCGACATATGCCTGCAGTCGATTGGCCATCGAATGCCAGGGCAAAAAAATCGCTACCGTCGAATCGCTGACCGCCAACGGACAGCAGGACAAGGTCGCCGAAGGGTTTCTCAAAAACGACGCCATGCAGTGCGGTTACTGCACTCCGGGTTTCGTGATGGCCACCAAGGCGTTTCTGCAACAACATCCAAAAGCTTCGCTGGAAGAAATTCAAAAGGGGCTGGGGGGTAATATTTGCCGCTGCGGTACCTATCACGGAATTACGCAGTGCGCCGTCGCGATGGCGCAGAAAGGAGAAGCGTAATCATGGTCGATCTGAAAGTCGGCTGGAACAAGCCGGAAGAAAACAGCCTCATCGGAACCGCAATGCTTCGTATTGACGGGTACGAGAAAGCGACGGGCGCCGCCAAGTATGCGTCCGACGCCAACACCGCCGGTACGCTGTACGCCAAAGTTCTGACTTGTCCTCACGGATTGGCGAAGCTGGCCTCGATCAAGGTTCAGGATGCTGAAAAAGTCCCGGGGGTCGAAGCAGTTCATCTGTTTGCCAACGTGGGAGACGAACTGAAATGGGAAGGCGCTCTGGTCGCGGCCGTCGCGGCCACGCGTCCCGAATACGCCGACGACGGACTCCGCGCCCTGCAGGCCATGTTCGAGCCGCTCGAACATTTCGTCGATGAAGCAGACCTCGACGGAGCCGTGAAAGCGAATCGAACCAAAGACAACGGCGAGAAAACCAAAGGTGATCTTGCTGCTGCCTTTGCCGCAGCGAAGGTCGTTCACGAAGGAGAGTACGGCGTTTCGACGATCACTCACATGTGCCTCGAACCGCACGGGTCTCACTGCGAATGGACCAAAGACGGAAATCTCGTCGCGAATCTCTCGACGCAGAACGTTTCCGGAACCGCCGGCCAGTTCGCCGGGCCGCTGGAAATCGAAGCCTCGAAGGTCTCGATTATCTGCAATTACATCGGAGGTGGCTTCGGCTCGAAGTTTGCCGCCGACGAATGGGGAGTTGCCGCGGCGCGGATGGCGAAACAAACCGGCAAGCCGGTCCGCCTGATGCTCGACCGCGCGACGGAAATGAAGATTGGCGGCAATCGCCCTTCGGCCTTTGCGAAAATCAAGGTTGGTGCCGACGCCGACGGCAAGATTATCGCCTGGGAAAGCCATCACTGGGGAACTGACGGCCTCACGGGAAACACCGTTCCGATCAAGGATTTGCCGTACGTCTTCCAGCCGGAAAACGTGCAGCACAAGGCGACGGGGATTATCACGAACTGCGGCCCCAAGCGGGCCTGGAGGGCGCCGAACCATCCTCAACTGTGCGCACTGACCGATACGGCGATGGATGACATCGCTCGAAAACTCGGCAAGAACAGCTACGACGTGTTTCTTGCGAATCTGTCGCAGACACCGCGACAGGACGTCTATCGGGCCGAAATGGAAATCGCCGCCAGGATGATCGATTGGAAGGCCAAATGGCATCCTCACGGAAAAGGAGGGGCGAACAACGGAGTCGTGCGGGGCGTCGGCATGGCGCTCCATACCTGGCCGGGAGTCGCGGTGGCGGCTTCCTGCAAAGTGAAAGTCAATCCGGATGGAAGCGTCGAAAGTTTCGCCGGAAGTCAGGACATCGGCACGGGAACGCGAACCGTGATCGCCACGGTTCTGGCCGAAACCTTTGGAGTCGAGATTGCCGATGTGCGAGTGCATATCGGGAACAACTCTTATCCTTACTCGAATCCTTCGGGCGGGAGTACGACGGTCGGCAGCGTGAGCGGAGCCAATCGCCGGGCGGGAATCGCCGCGCTGGGACAATTGTTCGATAAGGTTGCCGAAAAATACAAAATCGACGGATCGAAACTCTCGGCGAAAAAGAAAACGATCTGGCTCGGAGATAAAGCCGTCTGCTCGTGGAAGGAAGCCACCGCACTTCTGGGGATCAAACCTCTGGAAGTGCAAGGCGAAAGTCCGGCGGACGACGGCCTGACCAGTTCGGGAGTCGGAGGCGTGCAGATGGCAGACGTCTCGGTCGATACCGAGACGGGCAAAATTCGCGTGAATCAACTCGTCGCCGTGCAGGACTGCGGACTGGTGATCTGTCTGGAGACCGCCAAAAGTCAGGTGTACGGTGCGTTGATCATGGGGATTGCTTACGCACTTTCGGAAGAGCGGATCATGGACAACACCACCGGCCGCTTCATTAACGCCGATCTGCAGAATTACAAACTTCCCCGGATCGGCGACATCGGCGAATTGATGGTCGAAATGTATCGGCCGGAAAGCGAAACCTCGCGCGGTGTGATCGGCCTCGGTGAACCGCCGGTCATTTCGACTGGAGCCGCCATCTCGAACGCGGTCTGCAATGCACTGGGAGTTCGAGTCTCACAACTGCCCATGATTCCCAAACGGGTTCTGGATGCACTGGAAGGAGCACGAGCATGAAACCATTCGAATATGCCGCTCCCGCAAACGAGCAGGAAGCGGTCGCTCTGATGAACGAGTCCTCCCCCGCCGAAAGCGTGTTACTCGCTGGTGGGACCGATCTGATGAATCTGCTGAGGCGGGAACTGATTCCCGTCAAGCGGGTCGTCGATCTCAAGCACGTCCCTTCTCTGAAAACCATCGAACGAGACGGAGCCGGAGTGCGCATCGGCGCGCTCGCGACGCTCGAACAACTCGCGTCCGATCCCCTGCTCGCGCCGTACGGTTCGTTGTTCGATGTGATCCGGGAAATCCGGGCGATTCAGATTCAGTCCAACGGCACGCTCGGCGGGGATCTGTGTCACCTTCCGAACTGCTGGTATTTCCGCAACGGACACGGTCTGCTCGGACTTCAGGATGGAAAATCGCTGGTCGCCGCGGGCGACAATCGATATCACGCCATTTTGGGACATCACGGCCTGGCGAAGTTCGTCTCCGCCTCGCGGCTGGCTCCCGGACTGATCTCCTGGGGTGCGAGAATTCGTCTTCTCGGCCCGGAGCGCGAAGAGGAAACACTGCTGCCGCTGGAAGCGTTTTATCGCATCCCCAAATCCGAACAGGACGGGATATCGATTCTGCGACCGGGACAGTTCGTTTCGCACGTCTGGCTGCCCGATCCCGAAGAACGCGAAAGCGCCTCGTACGAAGTGATCGAAGGGGCCGGGTTGGATTATCCGACAGCGGCCGCTTCCGTCTGCCTGAAACGTCAGGGTTCTCTGGTTCAGGAGGCTTCGATTGTGCTGGGAGCGGTCGCTCCGATTCCGTGGAACGCCTCCCGTGCCGCGGAATCTTTGACGGGTCATCCGATCACGGAGCAGACAGCCTCAGATGCGGCCGACATCGCGCTGGCCGGAGCGGTTCCTTTGTCGAATAATGCCTACAAAATTCGTCAGGCTCGCACCGCCGTCAAACGAGCGCTGTTGCGTGCGGCCGGACTTTGGGAAGAAGGAGTTGGAGTATGAGTCAGGAACTCCCTGTGATTCAGGAAACCGGCACGCGCTGCAAGAATCTGATGTCGAAAGGGTTGTTCATCAACGCCGGGCTTCCCAAAGACCAGCACGTTGTCGGCGACGGCCACTTCTGGTGTCTCAAGACGCAGGCCAGTCTCGGACCCGATCGAGAACTCTGCGGTGGTGAATACTGCACCGACCCGACGCGGACGTGTTACGAAATCTAGACGTCCGGGATTCGAAGACTGACTTTCGCACCGTGTCCGCTCGCGGCAGAATGTTTTCTGCGCGTCGGTTCAGGCATTGCCTCGCGCTTCGAAGAGCAGTCTCACTTTTTTCCGTTTTTGAAACTCAGAGACTAATAATGAAACGTCACATGCAATTCTCGCTGGTTGCCTTCCTCTGTTTGGTTTGTCCTCTGGCGAGCCGGGCGGCGGACTACGAGGTCAAATCAGTCGATTCACTTCCCGAGGGTCTGCCCGCGGCATTCGCCGAAGCCCTCAGCACGAAGGGAGTGTCCGTTGAAGGTGCCGGCGGAGTGATATCGCAAATCTGGCTCGGAAAGTCCCTCCCCGCAAAGAAAGGATTTTCTCCTTCGTTCTCGATCAAATATCCTTTCAGTTCGGGACAATTCGTCGGAGTTCTCAAAGTCGTACAGAAGAAGGAATACACCGACTTTCGAGGGCAGGAACTCGCACCTGGCCTGTACACTTTGCGCTACGGGCTTCAACCGCAGGATGGCAATCATCTCGGCACGAGCGTCGTGCGAGATTTCCTGCTCGCTCTTCCGATCGGTCAGGACAAGTCGCCGAAACCGCTGGAAGATCTCGACGAATTGTTTGCTCAAAGTTCGAAATCGGCGGGGACGACACATCCCGCGATCTTCGCGATTCTGGGACTCAAAGAATCTCCCGCAAAACCGGCTCTCGAATACAACGAAGACCGCGACTACTGGATGCTCAATACGTCGATCGAAATCAACAGCGATGGAAAACCGGTTCCATTTCCGTTCCAGATGGTGGTCGTCGGGCACGCCGAAGGGTGATGGCTGTGACATGCGCTTGATTCAACCCGAATCGATCCTCGAAGAACGACCTGTCTCGCGCCGATCCTGGCTGGCAAGCTGGTGTCTGATCCCGGTCGGCTGTTTCGCACCGCTGCTTTTTGCGGAAGAACCCCCGGGAGAGTCCGGTCCTCAAAAAGAGAAACAGCTCTTCTCGGGAAAAGTCGTCTTCGTCCAGGATGCCCTCGCCAGACGGGGGATCAAAGCGAGCAGTGAAATTGACGGACAGGTTGCTCTGGAAACTGCCTCGGGAGAGTTGTTGCCGATCGTTCCAGATTGGCGCGGAAGGGCGTTTTTTCAGGACGAGCGATTGCGCGGACGCCCGGTCGATCTGATCGCCTTCAAGGAACCCGAACTGCCCTATCTGCAAGTGCTGACAATCTATGCGTTTGACGAACGAGGGACGAGGCAGTACGTCGACTACTGGTGCGAGATTTGCGCAATTCCGATGTACGAAATTCAGCAGTGCCAATGCTGCCAGGGCGAGATCGAACTGCGATTTCAACCTCGCGAACTACCCGAGCAGTATCGGCTTTCCCGGACGGCTCCCCTTCAAGCGCCCCAACCTCCCTCACCGTGACGGGTTTGATTTCCTCGCACTCGGTTGCCACAATCGAGTCGCTCCGTGATCTCTGCGCAGGAAACGACCTATGGAACCCGGTCTCAACGAACGAGCCTGGAAGCTGATCGCCGAAATCGAACGCGACGAAACCGCTCTCAAAATCGCCAGTCGAACCCTGGATTGCGGTACGAAAATTTTCGATTTCGGAGTCCAGGTCGTCGGAGGACTGGAGGCCGGAATCAAGCTGGCGGAGCTCTGTTTCGCGGGATTGGGACACGTCTCGCTGACCAACGGCATGCTGGGAGAAGCGAGCTGGCCGGCCGTGTGCGTCTGGACCGATTCACCGGTTCGCGCTTGTCTGGCGAGCCAGTATGCGGGCTGGCAAATCTCCGTCGGGAAGTATTTCGGCATGGGATCCGGTCCGATGCGAGCCGCGGCAGGCCGAGAGGAACTGTTCGACGAGATCGGATTCGTCGAACGGGCCGACTGCTGCGTGGGTGTGATCGAATCGTCGAAGCTGCCGACCGATGAGGTCTGCGTTCAGATCGCCGAAAGGTGCGGCGTCGCTCCCGAACGGCTCCGTCTCGCGGTCGCTCCCACCGCCTCGCTGGCGGGTAATCTGCAAGTGGTCGCCCGATCGGTCGAAACGGCGTTACACAAACTTCACGAACTCGGGTGGGATGTCAAACATATACATTGCGGCTTCGGAACCGCTCCCCTTCCACCGGTGGCTGCCGATGACATGACGGGAATCGGACGCACCAACGACGCGATTTTGTACGGCGGACAGGTTTCCCTGTGGATCACCGGCGAGGACGATTCGATCGAGGAACTCGGGCCGCAGATCCCCGCGTGCGCCAGTCCCGTTTACGGAAAACCGTTCCTGCAAATTTTCGAAGACGCCGGGCGCGATTTCTACAAAATCGATCCGCTGCTGTTCAGCCCGGCCGAAGTGACGATTCACAATCTCGATACGGGAAAATGCTTTCGCTTCGGGAGGCTCGCTCCGGAAGTGCTCGCTGAATCGTTTCAGATCAGCACTTCCGACAATGCGGAGGCCGTCACGTGAAAGTCGGCGTGTTCGGAAACGAGGAAAGCTGGTACGTGGAAGATCTCCAGCGAGCCGGCGGACTGCTGGGAGTCGAGTGCCGTCGTCTCGATTTCAGAGAAATGTCGATGCAGATCGAAACAGGCCGCTTACGATTCTACTGCGGAGAGGAAAACCTGCTCGCATTCGATGCGTTTATCGTCCGCACGATGCCTCCCGGATCGCTGGAGGAAGTCGTTACGCGGATGGATCTGCTCGAACGATTGAGACAAGCCGGCAAGATCGTCGTGAACTCTCCGCGCGCGGTCGAATGCGCTGTGGACAAATCGCTGACCACCGCGAAGCTGGCCGAACAGGGAGTGCCGGTTCCCGCCACGTGGGTGGGAGAAACATCCGAGGCAGCAATGGATGCGTTCGCGAGGTTAGGCGGCGACGTCGTCGTTAAACCAGTCTTCGGCGCGGAAGGTCGCGGCATCGTTCGGGTGAGCGATCCCGATCTGGCCTTTCGCACGTTTCGAACTCTGGAGCGGCTTAACGCGGTATTGTATCTGCAGGAATTCGTTCCTCATCTCGGATACGACGTTCGCGTGCTCGTTCTCGACGGGATTGTGCTGGGAGCGATCCGCCGCGAATCGATGGAGGATTTCCGCACGAACATCGCGCGCAACGGTAAAGCGAGCGAGTGCGAGATCGACGACGAACAGCGCGAATTGGCTTTGAGGGCGTGCGACATCATCGAGACCCGAATTGCCGGAGTCGATCTGCTTTCAGACGCCGCAGGCCGGCAGTACGTGATCGAACTCAACGCCGTTCCCGGTTGGAGAGCCTTCAGAAAAGCGACCGGGATTGATGTCGCCGCCCGGCTGCTCGAAAGTATCCGTGACGGCTGGCAGCGTGCTTCCCAAGCATCCGCGTGTCTCCTGCAACCCGGCACGTTTTCTGACGAAACGGTGCAAGCAGTCCGACCGCACGACTGATCGAATTCACCACCGCAAACTACACGAAGACGAGACCGTACGATGTCTGACGAAACGCTCGATTTGATCATTTCCGCTCTCTCGCGGGAGATGCCTCAAGTGCTTCGCTGGTGTGGAGCCGTGGCGAAACAGTTGCGGCGTCACAATATTGCGCTGGGAGGGAAAGTCTCGGGGAGCGCCATGACCGATGCGCTCACGCTGGCCGATCTCACCATTCAGGAACTGCTGGTAGCCGCGCTGCGTGACGCCGATCCGATTCTGCGAAAATGCCGCATCGAAGCGGAGGAATCGACGGGCGATCTGGGGAAATTTCCCGCAGAAAGCCTCTACACGATCTGCCTCGACCCGATCGATGGAACGAAACAGTACCGGGACAAAACCGGCAACGGCTACGCCGTCATGCTGAACCTGCGAACGGTCGCAACGGTGCATTATTCGCTGGTTTACATCCCGGAGACCGGGCCCGAAGGAAACTGGGTCGAGGCGTCCGGAACGACGATTCGGTGTGGATTTGATCAGTTCAATCTCCCGGCACGCGCTGCACTGGATGCGATCCCGCCTGTCGATCCAAAGACCCGTCCCGATTCCGACAAAATTTATATGATCGGTTTTCAGGATCAGGACGAGGCTCGTGCGGAAGGACTGGCGGAGATCGGTCTGGCGGGACGGACTTCCGATACGATGGAGGGGAGCATTTATGCCCTGTTTGCGAGCGGGGAATACGGCGGTTCGCTGATCCACTCGCCGAATGTGTACGATTTTCCGGTGTCGTTACAGATCGCCCGCATTCTCGGAGGAGACGCCCTCTGGGTTCACAATTCCGAGCCTGTCCATTTCTCGGAACTCTGGCTCGACGACCGAGCCGATATGCTGCGTCTGCCGGGAATCGTTGCCTGCAGTCACCATCCCGAAAAGCTGCGAGCGATGTGTCGACATGCCAGGGACTGGAATCCGAACCGGTATCCCGACTGACGCGAATCGGGTGATTTGATTCTGGGATGTCTCGCGCCTAGTCTTGTGAGGCGAGCGAATCTCACTTCGCTCGTGACCGGGCATTGCCGAGAATCTCGATAAAAATCGTTGTGTTCGAAAACTGATTTGGGAAATAATAGGAAATCGAGGGATCACTCGATGGGGAGAGTAAGCCTGTTCTGGTTGGAGTTCTTCTGGCTCTCCCGTGGGGTGCCGATATGCCTTTCTTTGCTCCACGTTGAGGGTGTTGAGAACAATTCCAATGATTTCCGTCCAAGAACTGTAGAATTCGAATGAGCATTCACTTCGATCTGGCATCTGTTCATGAGATCCGCGAGATCTCTGTCGATGTCGCGTCGCGTCTTGCGCAGTCGGAAGTGATGCTTCTGACGATCGATTCGGGGGTCGTGCTCGTCGCGTGGTCTCAGCGTCCCGAGGCGGTGCAGAGAATTCAGAGCGTGATCTCGGGGGAAGAATCGCTCTGTCTGGGATTGACCGGGTTTCACCAGGCGCGGGATTACATTCCTCATCATTCGCCGATCTCGAAGCGAATCATGACGCGCTGCTGGCCAGGCCCGTTGCAAGCGGTTTTTCCGATTCATGCCTCTGAGGGCCTGCTTGCCGCGTTGCCGAAACCGGTCCAGTCCGCCCTGCTGCACGGACAGCAGTTGTCTCTGCTTTGCCCTAAGTCTCCATTTTTCCGCGACTTACAAAAATTACTTTCCGGGCCGTTGGTTTTGACCTCGCCACTTCCGAATGATAAGCTTTCCGCCCTGACCTCCGAGTCGCCGGACTCGACGCAAAATTCCACGTGCGATGTGATCGTCGCCAATGGAAAGCCTCAGTTTTCTCAACAGGGATTGACC
>DATKCB010000501.1:0-3539 GCA_035513495.1 Planctomycetaceae bacterium
CATCGAGGGTGATGTCGAGTTTTTCGACCTGTTTTTCGACCGGCTTGGCGTCGATCGTCGTGACCGACATCCCTTCGCGTCCCAGACAGACCATCTCGTTGTCGTCGAGATACACCACCTGCGACGTGTGCGAAACCAGCGAACTGGCATCCGACGAGATGAAGTATTCACCGTTGCCGATGCCGACGATCAGCGGACTTCCCCGCCGCGCGGCGATCAATGTCTGCGGTGCCTCGCTGCATAAGACGGCAACCCCGAACGATCCGACGATTTCCCGCAGGGCATGCCGTACGCTTTCCAGAACGTCGCCGGTCTCTGTGTAGAAGTACCCGATCAACTGTGCGAGCGACTCGGTGTCGGTCTCGCTTTGAAATTCGACTCCCTGTTCGGTCAGAAAGGTCCGAATGGATTTGTAGTTTTCGATGATCCCGTTATGAACAACCGCGATCCGCCCTGAAGCGTCCTGATGCGGATGAGCGTTCTTGAGCGTCGGCTGCCCGTGCGTCGCCCAGCGCGTGTGAGCGATCCCGATATTTCCACGGACTGGTGATTCTTCGACCCGTTCCGCCAGAGCCGAAACGCGTCCGACCGACCGCCGGAGTTCCAGCCCCGAACCGTTCATCGTCGCCAGTCCGGCGGAGTCGTAACCGCGATACTCCAGACGGTGCAAACCCGCGAGCAGAATCTCGCTCGCGTTCCGATTCCCCACATATCCCACAATGCCACACACGATTCGTCATCTCCTGATCCGAGCGTTCCTTCGGGAGCACTCTGAAAAGTTCCAGTGATCGAGCAGACCTATTTTAGTCCCCGAGCGCCCCTCTCGTCTATCGCGATCAGTTGCAGTGGACCGTTAATTTTTGCGGAGAACTTGATAAATCGAAGCGGGGGCTTAGAAGTCAAGCACTTTTGGCGGTTGCAGTCAGCCAGAGTGAATTCGCTCCACCACTGACACTCGATGTGACCCATTCGGGGTGATATTGATTGGAGCGGGGAAAACTCTCGCAACTGAGCCGCAGGTCCGATGACATGGATTCTCACTTATCGAAAATGAGCAGCGTTTTGAAGCAAGTGATCGTATCCACCCTGAGTGACCTCTGAAAAGGTGAGGTCAGGAAAGTTTTTTCGGCGCATTCGACTTGTCGTCCTGATCGTAGAATTCCCGTTTCATCGCTTCGATTTCGTTTCTGGAGGATTCCTGAAGTTCGATCAACGCGAGGGTAACTCTGGACTTTTCTCGTGCGAGACTGGGTTATAGTATAGTATGAATCTGTTAGCCTTCGATGGGATCATCGTTGCCGATCGAGCAGGAGAACTCAAATGACCGTTTTCAGTTGGACAGAGGCCGATTCGAATCGTGCCCGAGAGATCTGGTCGAAATATCTGCATCGCCAGGATGTTGCAGCAGAAAAGGCCGGACAAACCGCCGGAATCGACCCATCCAGCGGCGATATCTGGTTTGGCGACTCGATCCAGGATGTGATAGCGCAACGAGATGCAGCAGGAAGCTCGGTTCCGCTCTACTTCGTGCGAGTGGGATCGGCGACATATTACCGAAAGGGAGGTCACCGATGATCGAAGGCATCGTCACGGAAGATGGTGTTCCAACAATTGAGGTGGAAGTCGGCCTCCAACGTCTGCAGGCAATCATTGACACCGGCTTTAATGGCGAACTCGAGTTGCCCGTGCAATTACGGCCGCATGTGTCCTCGCGGTTCGTGGGTCGAGCAACGTCGCTCCTGGCAGGAAATCAGCGAATCGAGGAAGACGTATTCCTTGTCGATTTTCCATTCGACGGACAAACAGTTCGGGTGCAAGCGACGTTTGTAGATGGCGATGAGATCCTGATCGGAACGCGCATGTTGCGGGATTATGGGCTTCGTATTGATTTTCCCGCACGGACAATGGTCATCGAAAATCCCTGATCTCGCAGGAATCTTTACCAGGACGTCAGATTCCATCTATTTTCCTTCCACCTTCTACTCTTTCACTCTTCTACTTCAGATACTTCTGAAACGACTCGATCGTCTGCTTCGCCGCGTCGACCGGGTTCGGCCACGGAAACGCTTCGGCCGAGGCGTATTTGGCGTAACCGATGTCCTTGAGAGCTTGGGCGATCGGCTCGTAGTTCATGTGTCCTGTACCCGCCGGTTTGCGGTGCGAATCGACGAAGTGGACGTGGCCGATGTGTTTGGCTCCGTGTCGAATCGCCTCGGCGATGTCGGCTTCCTCGATGTTCATATGGAACAGATCCGCCAGCAGAACCACGTTCGCGATTCCTTCCTGTTCGAGAAAGTAGACTCCGTCGGACATCGTGCAGATCAGATTGGTTTCGTAGCGGTTGAGCGGTTCGTAGATCAGCGGGATGCGAAACTGCTGCGCGTGCGAGGCGAGTTCTTGCAGTGCTTCCGCGAGCCAGGCGAGAGCCTGTTCTTTTGAGACATTGCCCCCCCAGCGCCCCTGCATCGAACCGATGATCGCCGGCGCTCCGAACGGCCCGCCCAGGCTGATCATCGTTTTCACGAAGTGAATCGCCGCGGCGCGACGGTTCGGATCGGGATCGGTCAGCGAGAGTTTATGGATCACCATCCCCGCACCGGTGCCGACCGCGGCGAGGTTGAGTCCGTACTCGTCGAGCAGCGATTTCAGTTCGGCGGGATCGACTGCTTCGGGTCCCGGTGCGAACAGTTCGATCGCGTCGTAACCCAGTTCGGCAGCGGACTGACAGGCCGCGGGCAGATCGTGCCAGAACACGAACGGTCCCCCCTCGGCTTCTTTAACAAGGCTGACGGTCACGGCGGATTTGATCATGTCGCAAGCTTTCGGGTCAAAGAGTAGAAAGTAGCAAAGTGGAAGGAGTTCACTTCAAGGAATCGAGATACTCGTCTCGGAGTTTCAGGAGTTCTTCGAGTTTTTCCGGATGATCCTCGGCGAGATTTCTGGTTTCGCCGATGTCTTCTTTGAGGTTGACCAGATACAGCCCGCCGGAGTGTTCGACCGGTGTGTTACTGGAGCGGTCCTGCGGGTTGCCCAGCAACTTCCAGTCTCCCTGCCGGACGACCCATTGCGGATTGTTCCCGCCCCCCAGATGCCAGTAAAACGAATCGTGAGGTGAATCGGCGTTGTTCTGAATCGCGGCTTTCAGGCTTCTTCCGTCGAACTGACGTGCGGGCAGCGGAATTTCGCAGTACTCGGCGAGCGTAGGAAACCAGTCGCAGCCGGTCGCGAGTTGGTCGCGGACTTCGTTTTGAGGAATCGTCCCCGGCCAACTCACGATCGCGGGGACGCGAATTCCCCCTTCAAACAGGCAACCTTTCGCTCCGCGATACGGACCGGCGTTCCCGCCTCCGAAATGAGTTCGTTCTTCGGTCGAGTGACCGTGATCCGACTGGAACACGACCAGGGTGTTTTCGCTCAAACCTTGTTCGTCGAGGTGGGTCAAAACTTTGCCGATCATCTCATCCATCGTGGAGACAAAGGCGGCGTACATGTTGCGAGGGGAAGGGAGGCCGGCGTATTTCTTTCTCCACTCCTCGGTC
>DATKCB010000502.1:0-2868 GCA_035513495.1 Planctomycetaceae bacterium
CTGCCCGAGATCGTCGCTGATTTTTCGAATTCGTCCCACAACTTCGGACAACCATTCGTGAGTTCCGTGCGCGAAGTTCAATCGAAAAATATCGGCGCCCGAACGGACGAGTTCGCGCAGCAGATCTTCCGAATCCACGGCGGGACCGACCGTCGCGATGATTTTCGTTTTGACGTGGAGTGACTCTGCATATCGAGGCTGATCGTCCATCGAACAAATTTTCTGTTTCAGGAATCGAGGAGGAGCGCATCGGGAACTGATTATGACAGGAATGCCGGATTGTTACAGCCTCGGGAGAACGATTGAAGCGGAGTCACGATTCACGTTCGTTCGAATTTCTCAATTGCCGGGAACTCTTCTGGATAGGAATTCGTCACAATTCTCGTTCCCGACCGCACTGGTGCGGATTTGTCCTGCGAGACATAATCGGGGCAGCCCTTCTCCGAAGACTTAAACGATTCTGCATATCAACTTGAATTTAAGGATACTCTCCATGTTTCGCACGATTCGATGGACCTCGGCGGCGATTATTCTTGTTGCGTGCGGCTGGTATCTGACCGCTGCGGAAACGACTCCCGAAGCACAAATCACGAAAGCGCAGCAGGAACTCAAGAACGGTAATTTCAAAGACGCCTACGATCTCTTCCGTGAAGTCCTGCTCAATGACGAGTGCCCCGCCGATCAGTTACAGACGTATCTGAATCAGTCGACTCAGTGCTTGCAGCGGCTCAATCGGCAAAGCGAGACGGACGAACTGCGGCGTGAAATGCTCGCCGTCCACGAAAACAAATGGCAAGCCTATCAGGCCGCAGCGCAATCGATTTATCACGATTATCACTACGGAATGATCGTCGCCGGGAAGTTTCACCGGGGCGGTGGCGGGAGCGGAGTGTGGGTCTCCTCCATCGAGCGGGATCGCGTCGAGGCGTTGCGCTGGACTGCCGAAGCCCGAAAAACAATGTGGAAGCTGGCGATCTCGCCGACATCGGACAAAAAAGCCGCACTCGCGCGCCTGGAACAACTGCTGATTCAATGGGAACGCCTGGACAGCGATGCCTGGAAGCTGCAAATTCTCACCGATCTGTCGGAACTTCCCGACTTCGACGATCAAGCCTACGGATACGGTCGCTATGGATCCGGTTTCGGACAACGTAGCGCCGGTGGAGCGCCAGTGGATGCCGAGGGCAATCCCGTCTATCACACGCTTCCCGAATCCTACGACGCTTCGATCAGCGACGGGCAGCGCTGGCGCTGGCTGATGGAAGAGATCGTCGAATTAACGCCAGATGCAAAGTGGGGGATGCAGATGCAGTGGGCGAACTTCTTGTGGACGCAATTCGGCGTCCAGACGATGGGAGGTTACATCGCACCCCGCTCCGAACCGAGCGACGATCCCGACAAGAACGAGTCGAATCCCTACGCCGTCGGCTCGCTGAACGACGACGAAACGATCGCCAAACTCGCGACCGGCATCAAACGGTTTTCACTGCCCGATGAATTCAATTTCATCAAGCAGTACCGGGAAGTCATCGAGGCCGGGAAGAACTCCCACGACACGGCGGCATACGAACAACTGGCCTCGATCTATACCAATCGCCGGCAATTTCCGAAGGCTGCAACAGTCTGGCGGGAATTGATCGCGCGACACGAATTGCAACCCGAGGATTATCGTTCGAAACAACTCGATCAGATCGTCAAAAACTGGGGACGCTTCGAACCCGTCGGAGTCTTCGTCGCCGGAGAATCGGTCGAACTCCCGTTTCGCTTCCGCAACGCAGACCAGGTCGAGTTTACGGCTCGCCGACTCGACGTCGAACAGTTGCTGACTGATGTGAAAGACTACATCAAAAAAATCGCCCAGGGGAATCAGCATCTCGACTGGCAGAAACTCAATATCCACGACATCGGCCAGCGGATCATCCATCAGAACGAAGCGAAATACATCAAAGAGCAGGTCGCCGCGTGGAACGTCGCTCTCAAACCGCTCCCCGAGCACAAAGACGATCTGCTGATGGTCACGCCCCCCTTGGAAAACGGGGGAGCCTATCTCGTCGAAGGTTCGGTCAAGGGAGGCAACAAAACGCGGATCATCGTCTGGCTGGCCGATCTGGCAATCGTGAAAAAACCGGTCGACGGCAGAGACATGATCTACGTCGCCGATGCAGCGACCGGGCAGGCGATTCCGCAGGCCAACGTCGAATTCTTCGGGTATCGCAACGAACACGTCGAGAAACAGACCTATCGCACGCGATTCTCTCAATTCGCCAAGTTCACCGACCAGAACGGCCTGATCTTCTCCGACAAAAGACTCATCGACGCCAACATGAACTGGCTCACGATCGCCCGCAAAGGAGATCGATTCGCCTTTCACGGATATCTCTACTTCAGTCGGCACGGACAGGCGAGCGAACAACCCCAAGAGACGAAGCTATACGTCGTCACCGATCGCCCCGTGTATCGCCCCGGCGATTCCGTCAAACTGAAATTCTGGGTGCGGACGCCGAGTTACGATCCCGACGCGAAAGAGCCGTTTCTGAAGGAATCGCTCACACTCGAGGTCCACAATCCCAAGGGTGAAAAACTGCTTGAAAAACAAGTCACGACCGACCAATACGGAGGATACGCCGACGAACTCACCCTTGATGAAAATGCAACGCTCGGGGTGTATCAGGTTGTTGTGTATAAACCGCACACCTTCAGTGGGAGCGGCAGTTTTCGAGTCGAAGAATACAAGAAACCCGAATACGAAGTGACCGTCGATGCTCCCTCCGACCCGGTCAAGCTGGGCGAACTGGTGACGGCGAAGATCGTCGCCAAATACTACTTCGGTGCTCCGGTGACCAACGCGAAAGTCCATTACAAAGTCAC
>DATKCB010000503.1:0-4937 GCA_035513495.1 Planctomycetaceae bacterium
GTTCGCTGTCTGTCTGCAGCACTTTCAGCACGGGTGGTTTCAGCAACTGATTCGAATCATTCTCGACTCGAATCACGATCAGGTTGTGGTCGTCGGGATTCACCTGTTTCGACGGAATCGCCAGGCTCTTGTTCGATGCTGGCTGCAAGGCGTGCCCATTGATCCACGCCTTCACACGCTCGCCCTCGACCGGCTGGTCCAGCGACAACTCCAACTGATCACGCTCGCTCCACTCACCAGGGATTTTGACCACACAGCGAGACCACCCCGGTCCCCGATACCCATTCAGGACTCCCTTCGATGCTGTTTTCCAGGTGGACGGGACATCGATCGTCACCCAGCGCGTCTGAAAATCTTTGAGGACGGTTTCGGAAGCAATCCGGCCGGTTCGATCCTTTGTCTCGCTGGAGGTGTCGTCTCCGCGAAAACGAAACGGCTTGCCGCCGATGATCTGATCGCTGGTGATCGTGGGGCAGACGAATCGTTCGATGTGAGCGATGATCCGGGCAGTTCCCTCGAAATGACTCACGTACGGCCAACTCTTCGGGTTGTACATCGTGTCGGTCATGTCGCGCATCAGGACGACATTTTTACCGTTACGGGCCATCTGCCGCAACCCGAACGGACGGCCGAGAACGCACATATTCACGTGCACGCCGGTGAGGATCACGTTGCGGATACCGCGGCAATCCAGCACGTTCCAGACTTCGTCCCCGCGATCGCTGATGTAATCCCGCTCGGAGTCGATCGCGATCAGATCCGATTGAGATTTCCAGGGTGTTCCTGGATTGCGCCCCAGTTTCTCAAGTTTCGCAACCCACTCAGCGTGTTCGGCGGGATCGTCGTCGTCTCCTCCGTCGGATTGATCGATTGGATAGGCGGCTCGCTCTTCCGCCGGAATGACCGAACACCACGAGCGAATGTCGTGGGGAAGACGCGGTGAGACGGGAGCCTTGACCGCTCTCCGTCGCGCAGGATGATCGGAGTATGAGTCCATGCAGTCGCTGGGCGAATGCACGATCGTCACACCCCACTTGCGTGCTTCCTTCAGGACGGCATCGAGTCGCGGTGCGAATTGCTCTACTCGCCGGACTGCGTTGAGAGAGTGATGCAAATCCCACACGTCACACACGATGATCGCTGTTTCCTCGGCGTTCCATGTTTCCTCGCGATCGAGCGTAGCGGCCGCGTCGTCAATACGGATGGCGATCGGACGCGTTCGGAGAGTCAACTTCAATTCTTCAGCTTGCAGTTCGCCAGCCACGCCCCCGACAAATTGCAGACTCAGTATCGCGATGATTATTCTGCAGAACGACATCATTAGGCTCCAGAGGAAATTGGCATTCAGAATCGATTCCCGACATCGGGACGGGAACGATTGAGAGTGGTTCATTCTGCGCGTTCCCGACGGCTACTGCCACTACCGATTTGAAGATCGTAGACTCGTTGACTCGAACAAATCAGAACGAACCGAGTTCGATCGGCAAAATAATCGTCACTCCCGCGGCGAGTCGAGTACAATAATCCACGAGGTTTTCTTCATCATTTACTTGGACAATCCGATGTCGCAAGCAATCGTCAATCCTGAAGAATTGCGCCGATTTGCGCAGCTTCTGAAACATTTCAATTCCGGCCTGAAAGAACAGATGTCCGCGCTGGGCGGACAGTTGGAATCGCTCTCGGCCACCTGGCGCGATCAGGAGAATCGCCGCTTCGCGGAAGAGTTTCAGAAAAGTCTCCTCGCACTGTCGCATTTTGTGGAAGTCAACGAGGAATATATTCCGTTTCTGCTGCGAAAGGCTGAACGGATCGACGAGTATCTCCAACAGCGTTAGGTCAGAGGTCGTGAGCGAATCTGCCAACATTTCGTCCATCGAAGCCGTCACCCGGTTTCTGGCCGTCCTGCGCGACCGGAAAACGCGGGCCGAAAACATCCTGTCGGCCCAACAGCAGGAAATGCATCGGGTGATCGACTGGCTCGAACAGGAACTTCCGTTCCTCTGGAAACAGGAATTGCGCAAGCGCTACGACCGCGTCGCGATGAAGCGGACCGAATACGAAAGTTGTAAATTGCGGACGATGTCGGGCGATCGTCCGTCCTGCTACGAAGAGAAAAAAGCCTACGAACTGGCCAAACAGCGGTTGCACGAAGCGGAAGAGAAAATCGATGTCGTTCAGCGCTGGCGGACCAAATTTACTCAGCAAGCCGAAGAATCTCGCGGGCGCTTGGGAAAATTCCAGCACGTGCTCGAAAACGACCTCGAAAAAACGATCGCTCTGATCGAACGCATGGTCCAGTCCCTCGAAGCCTACATGGGTCGGACCCTCGCTTCGGACGAAGAAGACCCCTGAACCTCGATGCTGCCGACCAAGGATTCATTTCATCTCGTTGCTTTAACAATTCTCAACTCGCGAATGTCCGATGACTCACTTCGATCTGACAACCTCGATTGGTGCTCTCCGCGATGTCGGAGACGATATCCGCCGCGAATGGGAAGAAACGAAGCCCTACTGGAACGACGAAAACAGCCGCAACATCGAACAGAATCATCTGCAGCCGTTCCTGCTCGAATTGCAGAACGCCATGACGGTCATGCAGCGCATCGCGGAACTGGCTCAACAGGCCAAGCGCGACTGTCTGCCGGAGAATTACTGATGCCTCAAGTCGCAACCGCCCCGCAGTGGGTTCACGTCACTTCGATCTGATTCGAAAGCGAACAATTTTGCGATGCCGATTGAGCGGCGTGGGTGGCAAGCTGTTTGTTGTAGTAGGTCGTCGTGCGGCCGCTGATCACGACGGAACCATCGTCTCGGACCTCGACGTGCAGTCCGTAAATCGTTCCACCCGTTCGCCCACGAATCACATTCTCGATGTGAGCAGCCAACTCGGTTTCTGAGATCAGTGTTTCGGTTTGTTTCTGGATCATTGGACTCCCTCCTTGAGATGGGAGAGACATGTCCTGGAAAACAAACCGGACAAGCATCTCCTGATTCCAGTCTTCAGTGTTGTTAGATTACCGTTGAGAAATCGATTCGTCAATTTGAGTTTTGTTGCCAAACTCCAAAATAGGGCTTTTCCCTTGAACTTCTAGGGAAACTCCCGAAACTGCAACGACTTGCAACCCAAGACCAACTTTGGAGTAACACTTGGAACAGACCGATCTGACGTTCTTGAAAGCACTGCTCGAAACCGGAAGCCCCTCCGGCTACGAAGGGCCGATTCAACAGAAAATCCGTACACATGTGGAACCATTCGCCGACCAGATTGACCGCGACTGGCACGGAAACTTGTACGCGACCTGCAATCCTGAAGGTTCGCCCCGGATCATGCTCGCGGGACACTGCGACCAGATCGGCCTGCAGGTCAAATTTATCGAAGAGGGTGGGTTCCTCCGCGTCGGAACCATCGGCGGTTGGGACATACAGATTCTGCTGGGACAAAAGCTGCAAATCTGGACGTCCGACGGCCCGCTCGTCGGTGTCATTGCGCGCAAGGCGATTCACCTGCTCACGCCCGACGAACGCAAATTGATCCCCGAAGTTCACGATCTCTGGATCGACATCGGATCCAAAAACCGCGAAGAATCCAAACAACGAGTCAAAATCGGCGATCCGGTTACCTTCTCCCTGGGATTCCAACCGCTGCTCAACAATCTGGCGTGCGCTCCCGGGATGGACGACAAGGTCGGTGTATGGGTCGTGATGTCCGCCTTGAAGCAAGTTTCGCAGGGCAACGGACAAGCCAGCGTCGTCGCCGTCTCGACCGTGCAGGAGGAGATCGGCCTGCGTGGCGCGACCACCAGTGCCTATACTGCCCAGGCCGACCTGGGAATCGCCGTTGATGTGACACACGCGACCGATTGTCCCGGGATCAATCAGGGACAGTACGGAGAAGTCTCCGTGGGTAAAGGCCCCGTGATCGTTCGCGGTCCCAACGCCAATCCCAAGATGTTCGAGCGGCTGACCGAAATCGCCCGCGCGGAGCAGATTCCCCACCAGGTCAGCGCGCTCGCGCATGCCGCCAGCAACGACGCCGCCGCACTGCAACTCAGCCGGGGAGGGCAAGCCACCGCCGTCGTCGCGATCCCGAATCGCTACATGCACTCACCGGTCGAAGTGATCTCGCTCGACGACCTCGAACACGCCGCCGATCTGATCGCCCGCTTCTGCCTCTCCCTGACTCCTGAATGCGATTTTACACCGTGAATGAAGGATGTAGGAGTTCGGATGTAGGATGTAGTGCTGCTTTCATTTGAAATTCCCGCTTTCGGATTTCCGCTTTCAAAAAATCACTCGTGCGGGCCGTATTTCTTCAAATGTTCATTTTCGGCCTCGCTGTCGTCAGAAACTTTATCTTGCAAATAACCGGTCAGCCAGCGTCCCCAAATCACGTAGCTCAACGGAAATGAGACGAGACAAAACGTGATAATGATAATCGGTCCAGCCAGGCTGGGAAAAATAACTCCTGCAAGTAACCAACCGATGACAATCACAAACACCAATGCGGTATAGGTCGCAATATTTTTGTTTCGCATTTCCTTATTCATCGCCCGGCCTCCGAGTTCGTTTTTCCTCGATGCCACTCATACCGAAACGCCGTTCGAGTTCGTTTTCGACCGATCGCCAGCTCACTCCTCGGTAACCGAGTGCGACGAGCAGATGAAACACCAGGTCTGCGGCCTCGTGAATCAAATCCGCCTGAGCGATCGCCTCCTCTTCCTCCCCGTTCAAAGCGTGGACGACTTCGTAGGCTTCCTCGATCAGCTTCTGGCAAACCGATTCCGGAGCGTCGTTCAATAACTGTGCGACGTACGAATTGTCGCGCGGAGCCGTCGCGCGGTCGGCGATGACTTGTTCCAGCCGCGACAGGATCGATCCGCCGGTCGCCGTCACGATCCCAACTCCCCGGTTCCCAGCAGTTGTTTGAGCCGGAACTC
>DATKCB010000504.1:0-4097 GCA_035513495.1 Planctomycetaceae bacterium
CAGTAACAGACCATTTTGTCTGTATCTGACTCGACAGTCGCCATTTGGGGTCAACTCGTACTAAACAGCGGGTGGGATTGTCAGGAAGGCATGGTACTGAGACTCAGTCTCAATGTCAATATTCTAATTCGCAATCGTCAGGAATCAAGGGGATACCGCAGAGATTTTTGGAAATGCACGTCAATCGCCCGAGTCGAGGGAGTTTTTTCGCTTTTTTGAGAGATTTCCGGAACGAGAGCGATTACTGTCGCTGATCATTTCTCGGTTTCAATTCCGCATTCCGTTGGAGATTTCTATGCGTTTCGGCTCTCGATCTGGTCTGGCACTGCTCTGCATGGCTGCGATGTTCATCGTCTCGCTCGATCCGGTGTCGGCTGACGGACCTGCCGACAATCAAGCGGAGAATGTTCGGCGAATTCCCAAACTGGGAGTCGAAGTTTCTGACGAAGATCGGGCAGAACTCAACTCGGGACTGAAGGACCTTCAGTCGATGATCGAGCACCTTCAGGGCGGGCAGGTGTCTGCGGCGAGATTACTTCCGGATGTGGAAATCTATTATCGAGCGGTGCGAGATGCGCTGGAATATCAGGAATTCTTCGATCCGCGCGAGGTCATAGCGGCGTCAAACCTGCTCCTGACCGGAAAATCGCGGGCCGCAGCGTTACTCATGGGGAAAGCTCCCTGGCAGACGGAGACGGGAGCAGTGATTCGCGGTTATCGCTCGAAGATCGATCACAGCGCTCAGCCGTATGCCGTCTATGTTCCGGCCGATTACCGGTTTGACGGAGAAAAAGCGTATCGCTGCGACCTCTGGTTTCACGGCAGAGGAGAAACCCTGAGTGAAGTGAATTTTATTACGCAACGTGAACGGGGGCAGGGGGCGGTTTCGTCCAACACGCATTTCATGGTCCATCCCTACGGACGATATTCGAACGCAAACAAGTTCGCGGGCGAGATCGATACGCTGGAGATTCTGGATCATTTGAACTCCGAGTATCGCATCGATGAAGACCGCATTGCTGCACGCGGGTTTTCGATGGGCGGGGCCGCCTGCTGGCAGTTTGCCGTACACTACCCTGACCGCTGGTTCGCGGCCACACCGAGTGCGGGGTTCTCGGAGACGCCTGAGTTTCTGAAAGTCTTTCAGCAGGAGACGCTCACGCCCACTTGGTACGAGCAGAAGCTGTGGCAGCTTTATAATTGCACCGATCATGCGATTAATCTGTATCACTGCCCGACGATCGCTTACAGCGGAGAGATCGACCGCCAGAAGCAGGCTGCGGACATCATGGAAGAATACCTCAGGCGCGAAGGGATCGACATGATCCACATCATCGGTCCGAACACCGCCCACAAGATTCATCCGGATTCACTCGTCGAGATCGAGCGAAGATTATCCGATCTCGAAAAAACCGGACGCGAACGAAACCCGAACGAGATCCATTTCAAGACGTTTACTCTTCGCTATAACTCGCTGCATTGGGTGACGCTCGACGCGCTGCAGGAACATTGGGCACCCGCCAGAATCGATGCGAAAATTCTCGCAGGAAATCAGCTCGAAGCCAACACCACCAACATTGCCGACCTCACGTTTTCGATGCCTGCCGGTTCGGCTCCGTTTGATCTGTTGCAGCCGGTACGCGTTTCAGTCAACGGACAAATCTTCGACGGTCCCCGCCCGAAGTCGGATCGTTCGTGGGAGTGTTCTTTCTATCTCGACGGGAATTTCTGGAAACTGGGTGCGCGCGAGTCGGCGGGATTGAAGAAGAAGCATGCTCTGCAAGGTCCGATCGACGATGCGTTCATGGACTCGTTCATCATCGTGGAACCGACCAGCCAGGGAGCACACGAAATCGCCGAAAAATGGAGTCAGCAGGAACTTGCTCACGCCGTCGAGCACTGGCGTCGCCATTTTCGCGGACACCCCCGCGTCAAACAGGATTCGGAGATTTCCGAAGCTGATATCGCCGACGCAAACCTCGTGTTGTTTGGAACGCCTTTCAGCAATCAGATTCTCGCCAAGATTGCCGATAAACTTCCGATCCTGTGGACCGAGAATGAGATTCGCGTCGGTGAAAAAACGTATTCGACCGACAACCATGCGTTGATCGCGATCTTCCCGAACCCGCTCAATCCAGAGCGTTACATTGTACTCAACAGCGGATTCACGTTTCGGGAATACGATTATCTGAACAACGCACGGCAAGTCCCCAAACTGCCCGACTGGGCGATCGTCGATCTGAAGGCGCCACTCGACAGCCGAGGGCCGGGGAAAATCGTCGATGCGGGCTTCTTTGGTGAGAACTGGGAACTGAAAGCTGGTAAATAGAATCGTAGGACGGGAAAAATGTTCCCATCGTACGAAATTAAATGGACGGGACAAATGGTCCCATCCAACAAAGAATTAAGCCAGCAACTTCTCGACCAATTCCCCATGCACGTCGGTCAGGCGGTAGTCGCGGCCTTGGAACGTGAACGTCAATCGTCTGTGGTCCAGGCCGAGCAGGTATAGGATCGTTGCCTGCAGATCGTGAACGTGGACGCGATCTTCGGTGATGTGGAAGCCGAGGTCGTCGGTTTGTCCCATCGTCATGCCGCGTTTGACGCCACCTCCCGCCATCCACATCGTGAAGGCTTGCGGATGATGATCGCGGCCCAGTTTTCGGCCCAGCGTGGCGGAGGATTCGACCATCGGCGTGCGGCCGAATTCTCCTCCCCAGATCACGAGTGTGTCCTCCAGCAGGCCGCGTGCTTTCAGATCCTTCACCAGTGCCGCGCTGGCTTGATCGGTCAGTCCGCATTGTGTGTTTAAACCGCCTTCGACGTTGCTGTGATGGTCCCACCCTTTGTGATAGACGTTGATGAAACGCACACCTTTTTCGACGAGCCGCCGGGCGAGCAGACAGTTGTTGGCGAAGGAGGCTTTACCCGGTTCGGCTCCGTACATCTCGAGGGTCTCCTTCGTTTCCGAGCCGAGGTCCATCAGTTCGGGCGCGCGGGACTGCATGCGATACGCCATCTCGAAAGAGTTGATCCTCGTTGCAATTTGAGGATCACCCAGTTGGTCGAATCGGCGTTCGTTCAACTTGCGGATTGCATCGAGCGAATCCCGCTGGACCTCGTCAGAGTATCCGGCAGGATTGGAGACGTGCAGAATTGCATCTCCCTGCGATCGAAGCGGGACACCCGCAAAACGACCCGGCAGAAATCCGTTCGACCAGTTGGCCGCTCCGCCGCTGGTTCCTCCTCCGGTCGAGAGGACGACGAAGCCGGGCAGGTCGTTCGCTTCGCTGCCGAGACCGTAAGTGACCCAGGATCCCATGCAGGGACGCCCGGGGAGTCCGCTGCCGGAATTCAGAAAGAGCTGAGCGGGGGCGTGATTGAACTGGTCGGTGTTCATCGATTTGACGATGGCAATCTCGTCGACGACTTGGGACAGGTGCGGCAGTTTCTCGGAGAGTTCCGCTTCCGATTGTCCATGTTTCGCGAATTTGAATCGCGGACCGAGCAGCGAACTGTCCGGACGAATGAAGGCGTACCGCTGGTCTTTCACAACCTCGGGAGGAATCGGCTGTCCTTCGAGTTCTGCCAGTTTCGGTTTGTAGTCGAACAGATCGAGTTGACTCGGCGCTCCAGCCATGAACAGATAGATCACCGCCCTGGCTTTGGCCGGGAAGTGGGACGCCTGAGGTGTCCCCGGTCCGGCAGAGGGTCCGGCGATGACTTGAGCAGGATTCGATTGCGCCAGCAGCGATGCGAGCGCGATCTTTCCCACTCCCACTCCGCAATCCTGGAAAAACTGGCGACGCGTTGCTTCGGTCGTCTCCTCTGGCAGTTCGGGCATGTGTCTGGGTTTCATCGTCATCCTCGATCTTCAGCGATCGACGTTGGTATTCGTGTCTGCAGTTACTCTATTGAAGACGAATACTTCTTACAATCAAACCGTCTGTCAGATTCAGGAGAGAGTTTTTCAGAAATAAATGCTGCGCTCGCGGTGTGCCGAGAAGGTAGTGTAGGGACTGCGGGGTCTGTCCCGGGTGGTCAGCCTGCGAGCGTGGCACGGACTCAGGCTCCTGGCGAAACTTTGCGAATTCGGT
>DATKCB010000505.1:0-4479 GCA_035513495.1 Planctomycetaceae bacterium
ACCCGCCTTTCACGCCGTTGGGGATCGTGACTGCCGCAATCGTATGAGCTTTGCGTAATGCAATTGTCAAATGCGGAAAGTCTGTAAATTGCTTGGCATTTCGACTCGCAACCAACGGCAGGAAATCCCAGACTCCTTCGCCCCCCTTTCCGGTGATGGCGGAACGTCTTTCTCCTTTCGGATCGACACCGATTTTGTGCAGGTCTTTTCTCGCTTGGAGCAAGTCACCAAGCAATCGAATGAGGCGTTTGCCTTCTCGGTACGTGTAGGGATTGTCGGCGTCGAAACGGATACCATCAAACACGGTGATTGTCCCCCGAATGTCGTAGTCTTTGGCGAGCATCTTCTGCTCGAATGTTTGCATGTATCGGACGAATTCTCGTGCCCAGAATGAGTCTGACATCCTGTGTGAAAACCAGGAATACAACTCTTTCCATTCGAACGTCTTGACATCGCTATCAGTGACTCGATCAGGTTTATCGACGGCAATCACAATCAAATGGGGGGATTTGAAGTCGTGCCGGATCGCTGTGTTTCGGTGGCGGCGAATTTGTGCCGCGTTAATCTGAGCTTGGATTTTACACTCGAACAGAACAGCCCAACCATTATCGGAGAATACGCAGGCGTCGGGCAGACCTTTTGACTCGTCTTCCTCAAGCGCACTCTGAGGCGAACCAGGAATCTGTTGTTCTATAATTGAGAGCGTATTGATTGAAGGGATTTCTCGAATGTCGAGGAAATCCAAGAATGGGCGAAGCAGTTTTCGATCGTGAGTCAACGTCATTACGAGCGCATGGGTGAGCTTGTTTTCAGGCTGATCGTATTGGTCGAACACATTTCGCATTGGGCGATCTTCAATGAAGAATGAGCAAATTTGAAGATCAAACTATCACGACGGAGAACTCTTCTCAAGAATTAGATTCTATCGGCGCTCGCCGACGTCTTCGGCTTGCCGTTAAACGAAGTGATTGTGATCGAATCGGCGTCAAAACAGTTTCGTGCTGTCCAATAAAAACGTCACCGGGCCGTCGTTGGTCAGGGTGACGTTCATGTGGGCTTGAAAGGTTCCCGTCGCGACAGGGATCCCCTGCCCTTTGATTTCCGCGACGAAGCTTTCGTAGAGCGGATTCGCTTTTTCGGGGCGGGCGGCGGTGATGAAGCTGGGGCGGCGGCCTTTGCGGCAGTCGCCGAACAGCGTGAACTGGCTCACCACCAGCATCGATCCGCCGACCTCGTCGATCGAGAGGTTCATCTTCCCCGCCTCGTCCTCGAACACCCGCAGTCCGAGAATTTTATGGGCCATGTAATCGACGTCGTCCAGCGTATCGTCCTCGCCGATTCCGAGCAGCACCAGGAAACCGTGGCGGATCTCTCCGACGGTCTCTCCGCCGACTTCGACCGACGCGCGGCTGACCCGTTGCACGACCGCTCTCACGATGCACTCCCCTGCGATTGCGTGCGAGGAAAGAACGGAACGAGGTCCAGCGATGGCTCCTGTCCGAGCAGCAGCTCCCGCATCACGACGGCGGTTCCGGGAGAAGTTTGCAACCCCGAGCGAAAATGACCCGCGGCGACGAACGCGTTGTCGCATTCGGGGAGCGGACCGAGAAACGGGAGGCCGGTGGCAGACATCGGCCGCAAGCCGGCCCAGGTCTGTTCGACTTCGGCGGAGGCGAGGGAGGGAACGAGCCGCTGGGCGAAGTCGAGCAAGCCGGAGATCCCGTCGACGGTGGTTTTCTTTTCGAAACCGGTTTCTTCCATCGTCGAACCGACGAGCAGCCTGCCATCGGGACGGGGGACCAGATAGCGGTCGCCGACCTCGATGATGTGCCGAATCACCGCAGCCCCGGTATTCAGTAAGACAATCTGACCGCGAATCGGTCTGACGGGAATGTGACAGCCGAGTTGCGTGGTCAGGCTGGGGGTCCAGGCACCGGTGCAAAAACAGAAGCGGTCGCCTGTGATTTTCTGTTCGAAGGTCCGCAGCGATCTGATCTTCGATCCGCTCCGTTCGACTTCGCTGGCAAGTTGTCCTTCGAGAATCGTGACTCCCTGGCGGACGCAAGCCGACTTCAGGGCGTGCAGATGCCGGGGGTTTCGGACCTGTGCCATTTCCGGCAGGAGAAAGCCTTCGGTGACTTCCGGAGAGAGGGCCGGTTCCTGTTCGTGCAGTTCCTGTGCGGTCAATTCGGTCAGCGCGACCCCTTCGGAGGTCCATTCGGTCTGAAGTTCGCGACACGATTCATGACCCAAAGAGACAGTCAGTCCGCCGCACATGACGTAACCGTTGTCGATGCCGGTCAGTTCTTTGAGCGACTCGGTCCAGTGGGGCCAGAGTTCGGCGCTGAACGCACGGAGCCGGTCGAGTGGAGAAAGCGCTTGGGCGAGATTTCCGGGAGGGAGCATGCCGGCTCCAGCCCAGGAGGCTTCCCGACCGACCTGTTGTTTGTCGAGCACGAGGACCTCCGCCCCCTGCCCCGCCAGTTCCCAGGCGAGCGAGAGGCCGATGACGCCTCCTCCAACGATGACAATTTCCGCGTGTGGCATGGGGTCGGGATGGCGTTTCTACTGCAAGTTTCCCGTAGCATAGGCTTCCAAGCCTGTCGAGGTGGTGATTTGGGTCTGGCGACAGGCTTGGAAGCCTATGCTACGTCATTGATGCTACGTTGACGAACGTCTTCGATCGCGAGGTCAAAAAAAAGCCCTCTCACCGGGGAGAGGGCTGGTGGTGATTTGAATTATAAAGGGTCGCGGGCGGAAATCCCACGATGCCGGACGTTACGGTTGGGGCAGTGTTTTGGAATAACCGATCGCCATCGCGGTGGCATCGGCCCGATAGATGGCCCGGAAGGCTGCATCGACGGTGCTGCCGCTCTTGAGTCGGGAGACGAACTGACCGAACTTGCCGGCCCCACCGTTTTTAATGAGAAACGTCACGAGTGTGTATCCTACGGCACCCGATTGCCCCGGTGAGAAGGCTCCTTCCGCGAAAATGGCCTCCGGTTGAGTGATGCCGGTCAACGCCTCGGCGGCGACGGGAGGGAGCGTCTTGAAATACGCGTCGCCCCCCGAGCGAGCAGCGAGATACAAGCCGGTTCCGAAGGAAACCCAATCGGGCAATCGGGTTCCCGATTTCTGGAGATAGGCGCTGGAGAGTTGCGTCACGAGATTGGTTTCGAAGTTCATCTGACCTTCGGCGGGGTCGTCACCGAGATCCTCCAGAACGACGTAAGCGTCTTCGAGCGAATCGGTGACTTTGGTGTGGCCGATGATCGAGGCATCGGGCCGACGGCGCTCGATCGTGAGATTGAATTCTTCGTAGCCGAGCCGGTCCTTGAAGACCATGATCGCGAGGCGTCCGTTGAACGTCCGCTTGTCGGATTTGTCGCTGAACATGGTTTTGATTCCGAGCAGATTCTTCTCGGCCATGGTATTGATTTCGGTCAAGCGTTCGCGGCTGACGTTTCCCCAGACGAGAAATTCCTCTCCTTCGACCCGGCTGCCGGGTTCTTTGGGGAGCGTGCGTTTCCACTGATCTTCCGTTCGTTCGAGACGCAGATCGAGCCACTGGTCGTCGGTCAGTTTGGCGAGTTCTTCGGCACGCGCTTCGGCCACGGAGGGAACCAGGTCCCGCAGCGGGGTTTTGATGCTGTCGCCGTCGAACTTGTTCCCTTCTTCGAACCACTTCTTGAAGTCGTCATAGTTCTGGCGAGTGATGCGTGCCTGATTGTTCGCCGGCATGCGGGGATTTTCGAGACCACCCACGAGCCGGAACATGCGGCTTCCTTCGACGTTGCCCGGAATGATCACGCGGCCGCTGTCTCCCCCTTCCATCATTTTTTCGAACGTGGTGAGGTCGAGGCCGCTGGCGGGGGTGTTGCCGCTGTGGCATCGCACGCACAAATTGACCATGAAAGGAGCAATGTCTTTGGTGAACGAGACGGTTTCGGTACCGGACGGTTTGGGAATCTCGACTTTGCCCAGCGCGGGACGATTCGCGGTCCGGATCAGATCGGCCAGAGTCGCGTCGGCATCCTGGGCGTCGAATTTGGCTCCTTTTTTGATCCAGATCGAGATCTTGAGCAGTTCGTCGTCGGACAGACGAGCCGCGCCTCGCGGCATTCGCTGAGCGTCGTCGGGGTGGATCAGCTTCGCCATGATCAGACTGCGAGTGGGGCTGCCCGGCGTCAGCAGAAGTCCGCTGCGTCCTCCCCGCTGAATGCTCGCGAACGTGTTCAGATTCAAGCCGCCGCTGGCCTGCATTCCGTGGCAGCGGGAACATTTCGTGTTCAAGATCGGAGCGACATCGCCGACGAAACTGACGCCGACTGCTTCCAACACCCGTTCTTTCTGATCGAACAGGTATTTTTTTGCGGCGAGCAACGTGCGATCGTCGGCATCTTCGGGGGTGAGGGTCGTCGTGATTGCGTCCAGAGCTGCCTCCGCCTTCGTGACGATTTCTTGTGCCGCGTCGTACTC
>DATKCB010000506.1:0-4426 GCA_035513495.1 Planctomycetaceae bacterium
GGAGGAAAACTGGTCAAACAGACCGTTCAGAATCTGATCCTCGCATACCGTGCCGCATTGAGCGACGAGGAAAGATCGGCTCTCGCTGAACAACTCAACCTGCTGGAACAACCGCTCGCCGATGACACACCTGCGATTTCCTATCCGATCGTGCAGCGCTGGACGATGGACGACCTGTCGAGCGACCTCGACAAAGTCGCCGCCCCGCGAGATTCCTCCGCGGGTCAGCGAGCGCTCGCTAAGGCATCGTGTCTGAAATGTCACCGCATCGGCGAAACGGGTGGCCGCGTCGGCCCCGACCTCAGCCAGGTCGGAGCGAGATTCGACCTGCGGGCGATCCTGGAATCCGTACTCGAACCTTCCAAGGTGATCGATGAGAAACATCGCCAGACCTCCTACGTCCTGACCAACGGAAAAGTCATCACCGGCCGTCCCATCGGCGTCAACGCCAAACAACTCGTCATCGAAACCGATCCGATCACTGAGGCAAGCGTGACCGTCTCGCGCGATGAAATCGAAGAGTCGGTCATCTCCAAAGTCTCACCGATGCCCGCCGGACTCGCCGATGTTCTCACCCGCGACGAGATACTCGATCTGATCGCATATTTGAAGTTCCGTCATTAGGTCCCTTCGACGAAGAGTTTTTTCCAGATTCCCGCTCCAGATTGAAAGGACACCGCATCATGCCGATGAATCGTCGCGACTTTGTAGGAACGGTTGCCGCCACCGCGCTGGCTGGATTTTCCGGCACAACCGAGGCGGCGAAATCGAATCGTCTGCTCGGAAAAGAACTGCAGGCCGAGGTGGTCATCGTCGGGGGGAGCCTCGGAGGCTGCGCGGCAGCACTCGCAGCGTTACGAAACGGACTGCGGGTCATCATGACCGAAGAGACCGCCTGGATCGGAGGACAACTCACCTCGCAAGCCGTCCCGCCCGACGAGCATCGCTGGATCGAAACGCACGGAGCCAATCGTTCCTATCGCGAACTGCGCACTCGCATCCGGGAATACTACCGCAAGAACTACCCGCTCACCGAAGCGGCACGCAGCAAGGAACATCTGAATCCCGGCAACGGCAGCGTCTCGCGATTGTGTCACGAACCGCGCGTCGCGCTGAGGGTCTTGCAAGACTGGTTCGCTCCGTATCTCAGCGGCGGCCGGTTGACGCTTTTGACGCGGCATCGCCCTGTCAAAGCTGATGTTGACGGAGATCAGATCCGAGCCGTCACCGTTCGTTCGCTCGAGACCGGCAACGAGCGGACGCTCACCGGCCCCTACTTCATCGACGCGACCGAACTCGGCGATCTGCTCCCGCTGACGGGAACCGAGTTCAAAACCGGTTCGGAAGCGAAGTCCGACACGAACGAACTGCACGCCGCCGACAAAGCCGACCCCGGAAATCAGCAGGCCTTCACCATGTGCTTTCCGGTCGAATATCGAAAGGGAGAAGATCACACGATCGAGCCGCCGCGCGAATACGGTTTCTGGAGGGACTTCGTCCCGAACCTGACACCCCCCTGGCCCGGCAAACTGCTCGATTTCACGTACACGCATCCCAAAAGCGGAGAGCCGCGAAAACTCGGATTCAATCCCGATCTGGGAAAATTCGACGGAGCGATCAACCTCTGGCTCTACCGCCGCATCGCCGACGTCAAAAACTTCGAGCCGGGAACCTACGCCGGAGATATCAGCCTGATCAACTGGCCGCAAAACGACTACCTCCTCGGAAACCTGATCGGCGTCTCGGCAGACGAACAACAGCAGCACATCGCGCGGGCCAAACAGTTGAGCCTGTCACTCATGTACTGGCTGCAAACCGAAGCCCCGCGGATCGACGAAGGCCAGGGATATCCCGGACTCCGCCTGCGAGGCGATCTGGTTGGAACCGAAGACGGTCTCGCGATGTACCCCTACATCCGGGAGTCCCGCAGAATCGAGGCGGTGTTCACTGTCCTCGAAGAACATGTCGGACTGGAACAACGCGCGATGCTCACCGGCCACAGCGGAACCGACCTCAAAGCCGCCGAATTCACAGACTCGGTCGGCGTCGGCTCTTACTCAATCGATCTGCACCCCAGCTCCGGCGGAGACAACTACATCGACTTCCTCGCCCTTCCCTTCCAGGTTCCGCTCGGAGCACTGATCCCCCAGCGGATGGAAAACCTGCTCGCCGCCTGCAAAAACATCGGCGTCACCCACCTCACCGGCGGCTGCTACCGCCTGCACCCCGTCGAATGGGGCATCGGAGAAGCCGCCGCCTGCACCGTCACCCACGCACTCGCAAACAACATCTCCCCCCGCGGGATTCGCGAAACGTCAAAACAACTCTCCGATTTTCAAAAGTGGATCCAGTCTCAGGGAGTCGAAATCGCCTGGAAGTGACTCTCGCGGAGGATTCGTCAAATCGGAAACCCCACTCTTCAAAACACGTTCCCCATTCTTCCGCGATCCGTCGGCGCAACTCGGGTGGCAGTTCAGAGAACCGGTTCTTCCGGTAATCCGATGTAAGATGAACCAATCTCGCATTTCGAGAGTGGCTAGACTATCGTAATTGACATGAGCGACGTTACACAAATTCTCGGTCAGATTGAAGACGGCGATCCGTCGGCGGCGGAGAAGCTGTTGCCGCTGGTCTACGAAGAACTCCGCAAGCTCGCCGCCGCGCGAATGGCGGACGAACGCAGCGATCACACGCTGCAGGCGACCGCACTCGTCCACGAAGCCTACATGCGCCTGGTGGATGTCGAGAAAGTCCAGAAATGGGACTCGCGCGGACATTTCTTCGCGGCTGCCGCCGAGGCGATGCGTCGGATTCTGGTCGAGAAAGCCCGTTTCAAAAGTCGTCAGAAGCACGGAGGCGAAATCGCTCGAATCGACAATGATGTCCACGATCTCATCGCTCCCTCGTCCCCCGGAGAAGTTCTGGCCGTCCACGATGCTCTGGATGCACTCGAATCGATCAACGAACCCGCCGCCAGGCTGGTGAAGCTGCGATATTTTGCCGGAATGACAATCCCGGACGCCGCCGAGGCACTCGCAATCTCTCCGCGAAAAGCGGACCAGCTTTGGAGTTACGCCCGGGCCTGGCTGCTCGCGGAAATTCACGCCGATTGAGTCACACCGAGCAGCTTCGTTGATTTTTTCAGATTTCGTGCGCGATTTCTTCCTGAGTGTCGCATTGATCAACAGACGCACTGCAAAGGCTCTCCCATGAACGAACAGAAAATTTTCGAACAGGCTCTCGAACTCTCCGCCGAGGAACGTTCTGCGTTTGTCATCGAAGCCTGCGGTGAAGATCAGAAATTGCGCGAGCGAATTGAACGCTTGTTGAATCTGCACGACGCGGGAGGCAAGTTTTTCGAGCAACCCGCCGCAAATGTCCTCGCCACCGAAATCAGTCCCGTCACCGAACAACCCGGCGACACCATCGGCCCCTACAAACTCCTCCAGCAGATCGGCGAAGGAGGAATGGGGGTCGTCTATATGGCCGAGCAGGCTGAACCGGTCGAACGGCGCGTTGCTTTGAAGATCATCAAGCCGGGGATGGATACGCAGCAGGTCATCGCCCGCTTCGAGGCCGAGCGGCAGGCGCTGGCGATGATGGACCATCCCAACATCGCGAAAGTGCTCGATGCGGGGACCACCGACACCGGCCGGCCCTACTTCGTGATGGAACTCGTCAAAGGGATGCCCGTCACGCAGTACTGTGACGAACAACACCTCACCCCCCGGGAACGGCTCGAACTGTTCGTCCCGATCTGCCAGGCGGTCCAGCATGCACACCAGAAGGGCATCATCCACCGCGACCTCAAGCCGTCGAACATCCTGATCGCGCGCTACGACGACAAGCCGGTTCCCAAGATCATCGATTTCGGTGTCGCCAAGGCGACCAGCCAGCGGCTGACCGAAAAGACGATGTTCACGCAGTACGGCCAGATCGTGGGGACGGTGGAATACATGTCTCCCGAGCAGGCAAATTTCAACCAGCTCGACGTCGATACGCGGAGCGACATCTACTCGCTGGGAGTCCTGCTGTACGAACTGCTCACGGGCGAAACTCCGTTTGACAAGAAACGCCTCCGATCGGCGGCATTCGATGAACTGCTGCGGATCATCCGTGAAGAAGAACCCCCGCGCCCAAGTACAAAACTGAGCAGCAGCGAGACGCTCGCCAACACAGCGGTGAACCGGAAGATGGAGCCGAAGAAGCTGAGCCTGCTCGTTCGCGGCGAACTCGACTGGATCGTGATGAAGGCGCTGGAGAAAGACCGCAACCGCCGCTACGAGACGGCCAACGGCTTCGCGGCCGACGTGCAGCGCTATTTGAAGGACGAGCACGTGCTGGCCTGCCCGCCTTCTGCCGGTTACCGAGTCCGCAAGTTCGCCCGGCGGAACAAGAGGCGACTGGTTACCACCAGTCTGCTTGC
>DATKCB010000507.1:0-2965 GCA_035513495.1 Planctomycetaceae bacterium
GGAGTCGGGCGGCGGGACGGAGTGATTCTTCCCGATGCAAAACTGACGACCGAACGGGACGAGTCGACAACGGCGTCGCTCAATGCGAACGGTGGTCTGGGGTTATCGGTCTCGGTTCGGGCGATGGACATCGCGATCGAAAAGGCGAAAGAGCAGGGGGTGGGACTGGTCACCGTCTGTAACTCGACCCACTTCGGCCCTGCCGGTTACTATGCACACATGGCGGTCGAGCACGACATGCTCGGTCTGGCCTCGACGGGATATTTCTTTCAGAACGGACAGCCGAAGGCGGTTGTTCCCTTCGGGGGAATCCTGCCGATGCTCTCGACGAATCCGCTGGCACTGGCGTGTCCCGCGACCACGATGCCGCCGTTCGTGCTCGATATGTCGACGTCGGTGATTCCTGTCAACCGGATCGAAATGCTGGAAGAGATCGGCCAGGAGATTCCACTCGGCTGGGCGCTCGATGAACACAATCAGCCGACGACGAAACCCGCGGAGTTTCGAAAAGTGGTTCCGCTCGGCGGAGCGACGGAATTCGGCGGACACAAGGGATTCGGCCTCGCGCTTGCCGGCTGGATTCTGACCGGGCTGCTCTCGGGTGCGTGGAAAACTGATCCGCAGCGTGACCGCGTGCTGGGTGACAATCCTGAAAAACGGCACGGTTTCGCCCAGGAAGGGATCGGCCACTCGTGTGCTGCGGGTCGGCTCGACCGCTTCGGAGATCCCGAAACGATCAAACGCGGACTCGACGCCATGATCCGTTCCTGTAACGACTCTCCCCCGGCGGAAGGATTCGAGCGCGTGATCGTCCCCGGCCAGAAAGAACACGAGACCGAACAGGAACGTACTCGCAATGGAATTCCACTGTCACGGTCCACTGTGGCCGATCTGAAAAGTCTGTCGGACGAGTTCGGGATCCCGCTGGAATTTGAGGTTTGAAGAGTGGAGTTTACTTCTTTTCTTCTTCGAAGTCGTCCCAGTCGTCGCCGCCATCGGACACCGCAGTTTCATCGAACTCGTCGTCGAAGTTGGTTTCGCCGAACTCGTCGAAATCGGATTCTCCACTTTCGAATTCATCCGCTTCTTCTTCGGCTTCGTCCTCCTGCCCCTTTTTCTTACTCTTCTTGGCTTTCTTCTCTTTAGGTTTCGGAGGCGCGATCACTCCCGATTTCGAGACGAACATCAGAATGTACCCGGGGATCACCAAGGCCACGATCAATCCCATCAGACCGGCTCCGCCGACCATGATCATCAGCAGGCCGCTCGGGGAACTGTCGCTCATGAACGCCATCACGACCAGATAGACCATGAACGCTGCCGGAACGGCGGCGACCAGCGAGATTCCAAAAAATCCCAGTTTACTCACGGCAAGTCACTCCTCGAGGACGATTGATGATTGGGACGCAATCTGTAGTCTAGTCTAAAGGTTGGGCGTGCAATCCTGCAAGAATTGTTCTTCAGGATTCAAATTCTTCCCCGAACTTTGTTCGGATCGTATCGATTACACCGAAACGGCGGCAATTTCGGCATGACTGGTCAACGTCACCATCGATCTCATCAAAACTCGTGGGACGATCTCAATCGTCAGATCGTTGCTTGCGAACGCTGTCCCCGGCTGAGAGCACACTGCCGGCAAATCGCGGCCGAGAAACGCCGAGCGTTTCTGGACTGCGATTACTGGGGGCGGCCCGTTCCCAATTTCGGCGATCCCCGGGCGGAACTGCTGATCGTCGGCCTCGCGCCCGCCGCGCACGGTGCCAACCGGACCGGGCGAATGTTTACCGGCGATCGCAGCGGAGAGTGGCTGTTTCGGGCACTTCACAAAGCGGGGTTCGCGACTCAGCCGACGGGGGACTCGGCAGACGACCGGCTCAAACTCATCGGCTGCGCGATTACGGCGGCGGCCCATTGTGCGCCACCGCAAAACAAACCGACAAAGGACGAAATCGAGAACTGCCGAGATCATCTGACCGAGACGATTGAAATTCTGCCCGTCAAAGTATTTCTCGCACTCGGACAGATCGGCTGGCGAGCGGTCATCGATCACGCAAAAGCCGTCGGCTGGTGGAAGAGTCAACTTCCCAGGTTCGGACACGGTGCCGTCGTTCGGCTCGAGAATGGAATGCTGTTGCTGGGGAGCTTTCATCCCTCGCAGCAGAACACGTTTACCGGGAAGCTGACGGAACCGATGTTCGACGCGGTGTTCGCCAAAGCGCGGTGTCTGCTCGACGCTGCAACTGTGGAATAACTTGCGCTATAGCGGAATCGCCTCGTCGAACTTCGCGCGAGACAATTCGCTTCCGGTAATCGCCTTGAACAGCGCCGAGAGATATTCGAAGCCGAGTTCGCGGGGATCGACGATGTTGCTTCTTCGATCTTTGGCTTCGGACAAAAACTTTGTGTCGATCAGCAACTGGCTGAAATCGGCGATTGTCATTTCGGCTCGGAAATAAGCCGGATTCAATTCCATTTTTCCGGGACCGGGATGGATCGATGCATCGGCAATCGCTGCGATATCGCAACGTATATCGTACATGGCTTTGAACGGAACGTGCCGGACCTCCATCAGTTCGGCCGCTTTGCGAGCGGCGTCATCGTCGGGAGCCGTCACGCTGACGACACATCCACGACGGAGCAGGCCATAGACCAGACTTCGCGCCAGGGGATTTCCTCCGAACACCAGCACACTTCTGCCTTTCAGAGTCTTCCCCTGGACTTCCAAAGCGCGTTCGAGCGATTTGACCATCGAACGCCACATCAGATTAAAGCCTCTCCAGCTCTCCCCGTTGCGAAACAGCAGATCCGCGGCGCGGGCTTGTTCGACCGATTCTTCCTTCTCTTCGGCAAGCTCTTGCAGATTCAGTGAAAGCGCCGGATTGACGATCAGACCGGGAATTTTCAAAAGTTCGAGTTTCTTGTGGATCCCATCGAGACTGCGGACCTGCATCGGCAGGCAGCGAAA
>DATKCB010000508.1:0-15171 GCA_035513495.1 Planctomycetaceae bacterium
TTGTCAGACTCCAGTCAGGGCAGGCGACGTGCCGGGTGCTGATTGCCGATGACATCGAGGACAACCGCCAGCTCCTGGAGCAGCTTCTGGCCCCCGTCGGATTCGAGATTCGGCTGGCAACCAACGGAGCGGAAGCCATCCGGGAGTTTGAGCAATGGCGGCCCCATCTGATCCTGATGGATTTTCGCATGCCGGTGATGGACGGCCATGAGGCGATTCGTCGGATTCGAGCCTTGGCAGGCGGCAACGAACCCAAAATCATCGCCGTGACAGCCAGCGCGTTGGATGAGAACCGCCAGGACTTGCTGGCAATCGGCGCCGACGATTTTCTCAGTAAGCCGTTCCGGGAAATCGAACTGTTCCAGAAAATTCACAACCACGTCGGGGTGGAATACGTTTACGCCGAGCCGCCCGCAGGCACGTCCCAGGACGAAGCGACCGAACTCACACCCGATTCCCTGGCGGGCTGGCCGCAAGACCTCATCGCCCCCATGCGTGAAGCTGTAATCACGGCGGACCTGGACCAGTTGTTGGCAAAAATCCAGGACATTGAAGCCCGCGATCCCCAGATTTCCCAGGCGCTGCGCCGCCTCGCCGAAAACTTCCAATACCAGAAACTTCTTGAATTATTAAGCCCGGAGGGCGTGCATTGAATTCTCAGAAGTCAAAAAAAGTTGCCGGGCGACCCGCCAGCATTTTGGTCGTCGATGACACCTCCGCCAATCTCCAGGTGCTGGCCGGCATGCTCAAGGATCGCGGGTATAAAGTCCGTCCCGTCCCCAGCGGCAAGTTGGCGCTGCTGGCGGCGCGACGCGATCCCCCGGACTTGATACTGCTGGACATCAACATGCCGGAGATGAACGGTTACGAGGTGTGCGAACACCTCAAAGCCGACGACGAGCTGAAGGGAATCCCCATCATCTTTATCAGCGCCCTCACCGAGCCGCTGGATAAGGTCAAGGCATTTGCCACGGGTGGGGTCGATTACATCACCAAGCCGTTTCAGATGGAAGAATTGCACGCGCGCGTCGAGACTCACCTGAAGCTCCGCCGCCTGCAAATCGAGTTAGAGAAGACCAACTCGCAGCTCTCAAAGATCAACAGCAGGATGTCCCGAGATTTGCAGGCAGCGGCAAAAATCCAAGAAACATTTTTACCCCGCAAGGTACTTTGCGTCCCGGGTGTGGACTTCGCCTGGATCTACCAGCCTTGCGACGAATTGGCCGGCGATGGCCTGAGCATCATCCCCCTCGGCGATGACAAGTTCGGTCTTTACGTTCTGGACGTGAGCGGCCACGGCGTCGCATCGGCCCTCCTGTCGGTGACGCTGAGTCGACTTCTCTCGCCCCCCTCGGAGCCGTCCTCGATTTTGATTCGGGACGGGGACCGGGGTGGGTACGACATCGCACCGCCTGTGGAGGTCGCCACCCGCCTGAACCAGTTGTTCCCATTCGACCCGTCGATCGAGCAGTTAACGACGATGATTTATGGAATCCTGAATACTGCAACCGGGGAGTTCCGCTACGTCTCCGCTGGACACCCCGGCCCGGTGCATCTTCCCTACCGCGCGGATCCGGTGATCTTAGAAAGTGAAGGGTTCCCGATCGGCTTGGCCAACGAAGTCTACGAGGAACGGTCGGTCTGCCTGGGGGCCGGAGACCGCTTGTACCTCTACTCCGACGGCGTCCCGGAGGCGATGAATCCTGCCGGCGACCAGTTTGGAGACGCCCAACTCCTGGATGCAATCGTCCAAGGGCGGTCCGTACCACTCCAAGAGAACGTGGCGTCCCTCGTGGGGGAAATCACGCGGTGGCATGGGACCGGCAGACCTCATGACGATCTCTCCATCTTGGCCGTCGAGGTGTCGGTCGCAGCGGGCCCGGGCGATCCCTAGTGCGGCCGGTTTTTAGGTGTAGCGGTACCCGCAGTGGCGGAGGTAGCGTCGGCACTCGGTTTCGCTGAACAGTTCGAGGACTCGGCCGCACAGATGCCAGAGCTTCTCCGTCGTTCGTTCGGCACCGTCGCGGAGCAGTTTCTTGAATTTGATGAAGGCCAACTCGATCGGGTTCAGGTCTGGCGAGTACGGTGGCAGATAGCGAACGCAGTAGATCAATAGGATTAATATTGGTGCGGTTCCTCGCCCCTATGTCCTCCAGCGTCATGGGAGGCATCGGTCAGCTTCGAGAAGCTTCTCGATGTCGGCAAGACTCGGGAGTGGTGCGGGCGAACAACACGAACTGAATGGCGGTCATCATCACCAGCCGGTGGAGTTCCTCGGGCCGAGCGGGCTTCCGGTTGGCGAATCGCTTCACTCGATGTCTTTGATACGGATGTTCTTGAACTCGACCCACATCGGATTACCGGCGTGTAGCTGTAAGGCGAGAATGCCTTCACGCAAGGCGAGTTCCGGGGAGTCCGTGAAGTCCAGGATCAACTGGTTATTGAGATAGTGTCGAATCCGGGTCCCTTGGGCGATAATGACGACATCGTTCCAGTCATCGAGCTTGAATAGTTTTTTGTAACCCGCGGCGTCGATGAGCGTATCGGACACTTGCTTGCCGTCTGCTCCCCACGTGGCTTTCTCACCGACCAGGCAAATACGACCTCGACCGATCCCTTCGCCGTAGATGAAACCGGCAACGCTGGGTAATTTCGTCTCGTTTCTAATCTCGTGCTGGTAACCCCGAACGACCCAGTCGTTGCCCAGCTTGCCCTCGGTAATGTGCTTGGATCGGTATTGAATGCCTGAGTTGTTGGACGCACTGCAGCGGAAGGAGAGACGCAATTCGAAATCCTTCGTTACACCGTCCTTCCAGATGAGGAACGTGTTCCCGCTCGCGCGGTCCTTGGCGGTCGTTTCACCGCGAATTGCTCCATCCTTGACCGACCAGAGCCTCGAATCACCGTCCCATCCCTTAAGGTCCTGACCGTTGAAAACACTCCGCATCCCGGCGGACTCCTCCGGCGCGGTTTGCGGTGGATCGGCGGCAAGGGCGTTTGAGGTGAGAAAACTCGCGGCAAGAAGGATCAAAGAGCGGACCATGAGAGTGTACTCCGTAATTCAAAGGACCAGGTTCAAGACGATTATGACCGATGCTCGGGGAATTACCAATCGTGTTGAGGTGCTGACCTGCCATCTTGAGCCGACGGATTCGATCGACTCACAATCACAGCAGCGAGCGACGGTTTCCGGTTCGCTTCAGTTTGCACCCCGCCGGATCGATTGTTTCAAGTTGCCAGCCATCAGGACTCATTTCGACTGAGAATCAGCAGGACGGAGCGGGAGTCGTTCAGTTTCGGGGGTTTGACTGTTTGATTCGATTCAACGCCTCTCGCTGTTCGGCGTCATCAATTTTCCGTAATTCGTGAAGCGTATTCTTCAGTTTGGCTTCTTCGGTTTTGAGGTAATTTAATTTTTCCAGTTTCTCTCGATAAGCCGGGAGAGCCGACTGATCGGCAACATTCTTACTGAGGATTGACTCCGCTTGCTGGGAAATCGTTTCCTGAAGTTGAATCTTGGACTTGGTGTACTCTCCGGGGTCGTTTGAATCGAACGCATTCAGCAAATCATTACCAATCGTGGTGATCTTCTTGAAGTCGAAAGACGCATCCGGCGGGAGTTTTGTGATGCGCTGCTGGAACGACTCAATCCCGTTTCTGATCGAAGAAATATCTTCCGGCTTGGCCGACTGAACCGTCTCGGACAGGATTTTAAGATCGTCCTCCAGCTTTGTCAGTTGAGCTGAGACCTCCACATCTTGCGGATTCTCGTCGGGGGTGAGTGCTGCCATCGCGTCCCGCAGTTTCTTTTCTTCGACGAACAGTTTCCCGAGGCAACTCAGGAGTGGTTGCTGTTTTCGCCAGGAGAGTACAAACCGAGCGATGACGCTGGCTTTGTCCCGGGGACCGAGAGCCCACGCGGTCATCACCGCGGCGGATTCGTCCTTGTAATTGCAGAGGAAGCGAATATCGGGAGCATCCCAGACCCGGTTATCCGTGAGACCGTCTGCTGCAGAGGGGCGATCACTCCCGTTGGGGCTTTGCGTCAGGTGCCCGCTGATGATCTCGTTGATTTCTCGCAAATACCTTCGTTTCGAAATATCCGCACTGTGGTAACTGGAGTTGTTGAGCGCATCGAGCGGAGTCGTCAAAGCCGAGAACAAACCGCGATCTAAGTTGTCCTGTTGCGCTTCCGGTTTCGCGCCGGAATCGATCTCGATCAGAACAATCCGCCGCTCCCTGAGGAGAGCAATGAGTCTTTCGGCCTTCTCCCGACGTGAGGGGAGCTTTGTGTGTTGCGGATCGGCGTCGTGAATCAACTGCTCGAAGAACGCGTGAATCGTATCCAGACCGGTATTGTCGATAATACCGCCGTCCAAGATTTCCACATTTCCACCGTCCAGGATCGCCTCGCCGTCTCGTCCGTCCAGGATTGCCACGTCGTCCTGGCCGTTTAGCAAAATTTGAGCGGCGGGGAACCCGAAAGGAAAGTTCGAGGACAAACGAACCGCCTGAGACAAGGTCAGCTTTGCTTGATACCCATCGGGGAGCCACAGCAGCACGTTTCTCGGCGGCCCTGCGTTTTGATTACCATCCTCGTCCCGATCGCCATTGCGAAACGCGTAACTCGCGACCAAGCGAGATCCCGTGCGAACATTGGTGGCATTGAGTAAGACCAGCGGATAAATCTTGGGTTTCAAGGCATTCGCCTCTGGCGTGGCGGGGGTCGGGGCGAACGCCATCGGTGACGCCCAACCGAATCGGTCGGTCCAAAAATCGCCGAGGGCGTTTCCGCGGGGAGTGACCAGCGACGTCGCCCCTCGAAAAAGAGGAGCCATGAAGTCGAGCGAAATTTCATCGATCATCCGGGCATCGATGATCCAACCTAATTTCCCTGCGTCCGAATCCCGGATGACCTCTCCGGGGTGTTCGGTCAGATGTGCTTTCAACTCCTCAAAGAAGGTCGCCGAATTATTCTCGATTTCCGCGATGGTTTGAGCCAAGTTACAGGAACTGGAGGCACCCAGCGGAACTTTGCTCGACTTGTCCTGATTGTAAAACCTGGCAACTTCCGCCGCGGCCTGGGGGAGTTCCTGAATCAAGTCCGTTCGAATCGCGCTTTGAAGCACCCCGTCATCGTAGAGCGAACTTTCGTTCATTCCACGCTGGACGAAGTGAGCCGACGCCAGACTTCCTCCCGACACGCTACTGATCAGAACGATCTGATCGGCCCAGGTTTTCTGGTATCCGGGGTCCTCGGGAGCGATCTTTTCCCGAGCGAGTCCTTCCAAAATCAGGGCGGAGAAAATGGCCGCTCGCGAACCTCCACCGCTGGCGGCAACGAAGACGATTGGCTCGTACTTTTCGGTTTGTTCGATCCGCTCGATCAGAAAGTCGTAATGACGATAAGCCTGCCATACTTCGGCAAGATGAGGAAGCTCCTTGACAACTTCGGGATCGCCTGGCGCGGGTTCCTGCGATTCCATTTTCATCGCCATAATCTGGTTGTCGTGATGCATCCACGGTTGGGCCACGAAAAAGAACAACACCATACTGGTCATCGCCAGGAACCGGACGGGATACTTCGAATCGCGGCTCAACTGATCCGCTCCGCGTGCGATCAGGATGAAGAAAATGAGGGTTTGATAGACTCCCCAAATCGCATAATTTCGAAAGGAAAAATTCCAGACTTGAAATGATGCCAGGAGCCAAATGATCTCTCCGGCGAGATACCCCACGAAGAGACACGCCAGGAATCTCGCGGACAATCGCAGCGGTTCCGAGAGTGGTTGATCGGGATCGGCCTCTTGGCCCAAAGACCAGATCCACCAGCATCCGTACCAAATGCTCGTGATCAACAGCCACAAGAAGGTGGATTCCCAGTAAATCCTCGAAAGCGAATACCAGTTTTCGAATGCTTCGAACCAGAGACCTGCACCGACCAACGCGGATGCAGTCAACACAACGATTGTTCCGGTCGCGGCGGATCTCTTCGTCGAAACCGTTTTCAGCAACCACGAGAGCGAGAGTTCAACGGGCAGAAAAGCTTTCCTCCAGCCTTTCAAGGACTCCGCAGTAAAAATCAGCATCGCCCCAAGGAAATACCCGGCCAGAATCACGACGTAGCCCCAGAAGAGCAGCCAAATCGTGAAATCGTTTTCTCGATTTGGACCTTGACGCCAGATATTGTAAATCTGAGGTACGCGAAAGATGACGTACAGCCCAACGGGAACAACGATGCACGACAGCAAGTGATTCTTAAGGACTTGATTTAACCAACTGAGCGCGGCCAGCACGGGCGATTTCAATGACTGCCAAAGCGTCTTTTGGACTTGATCCGCTCCACGGTTCGGGGACTCGATTCGTTCGTTCATCTGGAGCACCATTGATTGACGGTTAAATTGATGAAATCCAATTTACAGTAGGGATAATATGTTTACTTTGCAACATTTTTCTGCCCGAACCCTGTCTGTTGGCCCCGCTTCGTCTCCGGAACCGGGAAGGACAGCTGAAAATGGCGTTGTTTGCTGCCACCAGCCTCGTTTGACGTCGATCGATAACGATTTGACGTCGGCTCACGTGCAGTCGCTGCTGAGGTTTAACGGTCGCGATGACCTCGAAGCGTATCCAGTGAGCACGATCGTCAACAGTCCGAAAAACGATGTGGAAGAGTCTAAGGAAAAAGCGATGTGAGTTTGATGGGAACCAGAGGTAGGTCTGGTGAAATCCCGACGCCCTGCTTCGATGTTGGTTGTACCGATGATATCCGGATCGCACTACCGCTTGATCTGCTTTCGGCAGAAGACGCTGTCGCCGCGGATGATGATCCGAGCGTCCGGCCAGGACTTTCGAGGTTTGACCACGATCCGCTCTTCGACTTGCCGCAGCAGCAACCCGTCCCCGACGAAAGTGATCCGTCCTCCATCAAGGGCCGCCGTGACTTTCCGACTTTTGTGCTGGAGAAACAACAGCCGCTGCGTGGTACGCTGTGTCTTCGCGAGACCTCCGTGCGTTTTGTGTGAAAGTGAGTTTAGAAATCAGATATTCGCCAAAACCAGCGGTCTCGTTTAGTTTTTTGTGAGAAATGCGGGCTATGTGATTCCTGACGCCTGGCGACTCCTCCCCCAGCGATTTGCAGTTTGTAATTGACGTAAGAAATACTCGCAGGTTCTAATGGAAGCTTCGCCCGCCACTCAATCCCCGCCTATGAAATCCACGCCCATTAAATATCTCCCTCGATTCGGTTCCTGGTGTCGACGATCGTTGATGTGTATCGTCGCATCCGTTTCGGTCTGGCTCGTGGGGTGCTCCGGCTCGGACGAGTCGAAAGGTCCTCCCGCCAAGGCAGATCTGCCGACCGTTGAAGCGGACGTGCTGACGATCGCTCCACAACCCTGGCCGCGAACGATCCGCAGTCAGGGGAGCTTGATCGCCGACGAAGTCGCGATGCTCGGTGCGCGGGTCGAAGGAAGGATTGAAACGGTTCACGTCGATTTGGGGGACACCGTGAAGGCCGATCAGCCGCTCGTCAGTCTGAGACAGGCGGAGTTCCAATTTCGAGTCGAACAAGCCGACGCAGCTTTACTGCAGGCACGCTCGGCGGTCGGCCTCAAACCGGACGATCCGGTTTCGAAACTCAATCCGGAAAACGCCCCTCCCGTGGTCGAACATCGATCGTTGTGGGAGCAGGCGAAAACCGACGTCGAACGGGCCACGCGATTGCGCGAACGGAACACGATCACCGCAACCGAACTCGAACAGATTCAAACGGTGGCCTCGGTCGCGGAAGCGCGCTATAATGCGGCTCTCAACTCGGTCCGCGAAAAAATCGCCCAGATTGGCGTGCGGGATGCGGAACTTTCCCTGGCCCGCGAAGCGCTGAAGGATACGGTAGTCCTCGCCCCGTTCGATGGACGAATTCAACTCAAATCGATCTCGCCGGGTGCGTACGTTCGCGTCGGCGATCCGCTGATCACGCTGGTCAAGACCGATTTTCTCCGCTATCGGGGGACGATCCCCGAACGATATGCGCTCGATTTGTCACTCGGCCAGGAGGTGCAGTTGCAGGTGGAATCGATCCCCTCTCCGCTGAACGTCAAGATTACTCGGATCAGTCCCGCGCTCGATCTGTCGAGTCGCGCGCTGACGTACGAGGCAGAGATCGACAACCGCGACGGCGGCTTGCGGACCGGATTGTTCGCCGAAGCGCGGATCGTAATCGATCCGGATGCAACGGCAATTGTGATTCCCCGTTCAGCACTGATCGAATTCGCGGGTGCCGAGAAAGTCTGGAAGGTCGTCGAAGGTGAATCGCAAGAGCAGGAAGTATTGACCAGCGAACGGCGTCCTGAAGGAATCGAAATTCTGCAGGGTCTCGAAACGGGCGACCAGATTCTGGCGAACGCCGCGCTCGGACGTCCGGCGAAGATCAAGGCGCTGCCGCAGGCCAGTCGCGTCGAAACTGAACTGACACCCGATCAAACCCGGCTGGCCTCGGAAGAGACAACAGCTCCGCTGGAAGCACCCGCGCCGGCTGTTGAGTCGGAGTAATTTGGACGAGACGATTCGCGACGAAGGGAGAATCACGTGTACTGGTTGGCGGAAGTCTGTGTCAAACGCCCCATCTTTGCCTTGATGCTGATCCTGGCTCTGGTGGTCGGAGGCGTTACAGCCTTTCCGCAACTGGGAGTCGATCGATTCCCGAACATGGACATGCCGACGATCTACATTCGCACGAACTATCCGGGAGCGGCTTCGGCGGAAGTCGAATCGGAAGTGAGTGCGATTCTCGAGGATGCGGTCGCGACGGTGTCGGGGATCGAGGAATTGCGCTCGATTTCGCGCGACGGACGCTCGTTCGTGATCGTCACCTTCGCGTTGTCGCGCGACATCGATGCGGCGACTCAGGACGTCCGCGACGCGGTGGCGAGCGTAATGAGTCGGCTCCCTCCGAACATCGATCCACCCGTGGTACAGAAAAACGATCTCGATTCGTCGCCGATTTTGCGCCTGGCGGTTTCCGGTCCGCGCACCTCGCGCGAACTGTTCGTGCTGGCGGATCGTTATGTGAAAAACGTGATCGAATCGTCGAGCGGCGTCGGGCAGGTGCAGATCGCCGGCGCGGCCGACCGGGCCGTACAGGTTGAAATCGACGCGCGGCGTCTGGCGGCGCATCAGTTGTCGATTCTCGAAGTCCGCGAAGCGCTGGTGCGGCAGAACGCCGAACTTCCCGGAGGGAGAATCGATGAAGGGATGCGCGAGCGATCGCTCCGCACGATGGGCCGGGTGACGTACGCCCGCGATTTCCCCGATCTGGTCGTGTCGACCGTGAACGGATCGGCGATCCGGCTGAGCGATCTGGGAGACGTGAAGGACGCGACGAAGGAAGTGCGGACGATGGCCCGCCTCAACGGCAAACCCGCCGTCATTCTCGAAGTGCAGCGGCAGTCGGGCACGAACACCGTTGCCGTCATCGAAGGGGTCAAAAGTTATCTCGAACGCAGCCGCGAACTGCTCCCCGACGACGTGACCGTCGAAGTGATTCAGGATCAGTCTCGCTACATTGTCGCGGCCCTGCACGAAATCGAATCACATCTGATTACCGGGAGCATTCTGGCGTGCCTGACCGTATTGTTGTTCATGAAGTCCTGGCGGTCGACGCTGATCGCGTCGATCGCGATTCCGGCTTCCATCATCGCAACCTTCGCGTTCATGAAGTGGTTCGGTTTTACGCTCAACAACGTCACGATGCTCGCGCTCGTGCTGATGGTCGGCGTGGTGATCGACGATGCGATCGTCGTGCTGGAGAACATCTTTCACAACATCGAGGAAAAAGGGATGGATCCCCGCGAAGCCTCGATCAAGGGAACCCGCGAAATCGGACTGGCCGTGCTGGCGACGACCCTGTCGCTGGTCATTGTCTTTCTGCCGGTCTCGTTTTTGTCCAGCGTGACGGGGCGGATGCTGTTTCAGTTCGGTGTCACGGCGACTGTCGCGATTCTGGTGTCGTTGCTGATCAGCTTTTCCCTCACGCCGATGATGTGCAGCCGCTTGTTGAAAAAAGGACAATCCGATCCGAACGGTCCGTCATCGCGGCGGGGTTTTTATCACTGGATCGAAGTTTCGTACCTGTGGATGCTCCGCGGAGCGATGCGGTTCCGCTGGGCGGTGCTGCTCGTCGCGATCAGCGTGATGGCCTCGAACTACTGGCTCTATCAATCCGTCAGAAAAGACTACATCCCGCTCAACGTCGACGAATCGGAGTTCGAGGTCCGGGCGGAAGCCCGACAGGGAACGAGCCTTGCCGCCATGCGCGACACGATCGACCGCATGGAACAGGAAATCGGCGAAATCGACGGAATCGTGACCGTACTCACGTCACTGGGAACAGGGGGATTCGGAGATGTGAATCAGGCGAGCTTCTTTATTCGATTGGTCGATACCGAAGAGCGGACGTTTTCGCTCGGGCGCTGGTTCCGCGGTGCGATTCGAGGCGACTTCGGGGCCGCTTTCGAAGGGAATTTCACCCAGCGTGAGAAAATGGCAGAAGTTCGTCGTCGACTGGGAACGATTCCCGACTTGCGGGTCTCGGTGCGGAATCTGACGTCGCTCCGACAGGGAGCGCCCGTCGACATCGATTTCTCGATCACCGGGCCGGATATGGACGGACTGCTTGAGTTCAGCAACAAACTCCTCGACAAAGTCAAAGAGATTCCGGGAATTGTCGACGCTTACACGACACTCAAGATCGACAATCCCGAATTGCTCGCGCGGATCGACCGCGAGCGTGCTGCCGCGCTTGGCGTGGACGTGCAGGAAATCGCCGATACATTGCGGGTCGCCGTCGGGGGGGACGATCGGGTTTCACGATACCGCGATCTCTCGATCGACGATGCCTACGATGTCGAGTTGCGGCTCGTCGGGATCGATCGCAACAACATCGAATCGATCTCGCAACTGTTCGTTCGCGCTCAACCCGCCCCGGGTTTGACGAATCCGTTGCTGGTGAGTACGACGGCCGGGAGAACGGTTCCGACCCGTCTCGATAACGTCGTCACGTTCGAATTCAATCAGGCGGCTTCGCGGATCGACCGGCTTAACCGTCAGAAGATGGTATCGGTTCGAGCCAACATTGCCGCAGGCTACGCTCTGGGAGATCGCATCGATGCCATGAACGCCGCCGCTCTAGATGTCGGCATTCCCCCCGGCTTTCATACGGAAGTTCTCGGCGGAGGACGCGAGCTGGAGCGTACGCTTTCAGATTTCGGCGTGACGTTTATTCTGTCGTTCATCTTCATGTATATCGTACTGGCGGCGCAGTACGAGCATCTGGTACATCCGTTCGTGATTCTGCTTTCGCTGCCGCTGGCAGTTCCGTTTGGGCTACTGAGCTTGCAGTGGGGAGGTGAAACGCTGAATCTATATTCGGCGCTCGGCATTCTCGTGCTGTTCGGCGTGGTGAAGAAGGCGTCGATTTTGCAGGTCGATCACACCAACGCGCTCCGCTCGCAGGGTATGAAACGCTACGATGCGATCATTCAGGCGAACCGCGACCGCTTGAGGCCGATCCTGATGACGACGCTCTCGTTCGTCGCGGGGTTGTTGCCGTTGCTCATCGCGACAGGTCCGGGAGCCGAGGAACGCCGCTCGATCGCAGTACTTGCCGTCGGCGGACAGATGCTGTCACTGCTGCTGACGCTGCTGGCGATCCCCGTACTGTATTCCTTCTTCGACGACCTGAGTGCGATGATTCTCAAGATGTTCGGCTATCAGCCGGAATACTCCATTGCGCAAACCAACCCCCGCGAGACGATCCTCGCCGCCGGATCCGCCGAATCGTCCACGACAACCGCGTGATCTCGATTTTCGAACCGAATCTCAGTCATCGCTCGAAGGGACGAACCGCCAGTTGGTCTGGCCTGGAGCGATATTTGAATGCTGCGAGAGCCGCTTTCGGAAAACCGAATAATAGTTCGTCAGCCCGAATTTCGAGCATTTCTATCACGACGATCTCTTTGTCGAACAGCGTGGTGTCCCAGTTGAGGGACTCAAATCCTTTAATGTTTGTCCTTGCAGGATCCACATGTTCTCCCGCTGAGAGTTTTTCCTCGGGGATGCGATGAGAGAGGTATCGTGATTTATAAAACAGATAGTCACAATTCCGCCCGCTTTCGGTGAGATACAGCGTGTCCACCAAAGTTCGCGAAAAGCTTGTCCCAGCGAAAAGAAAATCGGGTCGAGCCGATTCGGGCAGAGGGTTTGTTCGGACGATCGGATACGCGACAGGATCCTCGACACCGGGCAAGTAGAATACGTTGAGCAATTTCGCGATGTCGTCGTCGGTACCGCGAGGTCCGTCGTACTCGACGCCGATCTGTTCCGGAACGGGAAGATTTTTTCCATATTCCCGGTTGACGAGTTGCAGCAATTCCCGCCAGACGTGAAACGCCGCGTAGTAATTCCAATGGATGCCTGTCTTGGTAAAGAACTTCTGAGGTGATGCGTTTTTATGCTGCTGGAAGTACTTCGGTGTGTCAAAGACGACGACTCCGCTCACTGCCAGATGCCTCCGCAAACGCTCGAGGTCGGATTCACCTTCGTACGCTTGCCTTTCCTTCAACGCCCATTCGGGCAGATACTCGGGATACGCTTCCGCTTTGCTGGGGGTGATCACGAAAATCATCGCTTTTCCCTCGGCGCGGAGTCGGTCCTGAAGCTCCTTGAGTTCGCCAACGAATTCCGACACCTCAGCATCACTCAGCACCTGTGTCGGACTCGCGTAATAATCCATATAATTCTCCGCAAGGAGCCAATTGTCCTTGCAGACCGTGACTCGCTTGTTCTCCAATTTGGAAGGCTCGCTACCTAATGCCACTCGGAACTGATTGGCAATGCGGACCAGGGTGGGCCGGAATCCCATACGCCGAGACATCCGAACTTCGATCGACTCGGCCATGGTCCCGTTCCACCAGTTGTTGAACGAGACGCGTAGCCGCTTCGTCTTATTCTCGACGCCGACGAGCGGTTTTTCAGGCAGTACGCGAAAGTTCATTTGCAGAAGCGGCATTGCCAGCAGCAGCCCGAACCCGATGGCTAACCATCTTCGCGGATTCCTTCGTCGCGGGGGAAGTAGTAATTCACTGCAACCATTACCACTCATGTGTCCGCCTCAAAACCGGAAGTAGATGAAAGGGTGAAACTGCGACGACATGAGCGCAGTAGAACAGGCAAATAGCAGGATCGTGACGCACGCTGCCCGCAGCGCCAGTTTGAGTCCGGCTCGCCGAGACTTGGGACCAATCGCCCAGTCATTCAGATAGTGGTATCCGCGGCTGTAGAGCGGACTGAAACAAAGAAGAACGGCGACTGAGAGTGTGAGTCCAATCTGCGGACTGATCAAGTCGCGGAGTAAAATCTCAGGTTGCACCGAACCTGTGGCCATCACACCGAGATACTCCGCCGCCTGAGACAAATCCCAGGCCCGAAAGAAAATCCAAGCGAACAAAACCAGACAGAACGTACGCGGCACCGAGAGGATCACAGGCCACTTGGGAAGTTTGTGCGTTGCGGCCAATCGTTCGGCCGTCAGGATCCCGCCGTGAATCGCACCCCAGATCAGAAAGTTCCAGGACGCACCGTGCCAGAATCCCGACAGCAGAAACACGATCCACAGATTCAGATACAAACGCCAAGGGGCCACCCGGTTCCCTCCCAGCGGAACGTACAGATACTCCCGCATCCAGTTCGACAGCGAGATGTGCCAACGCCTCCAGAATTCGGTCACCGATCGCGAGATGTACGGCTGGTTGAAGTTCTCGAGAAAATCGAACCCGAGCATTTTGCCCAGTCCGATCGCCATGTCGCTGTATCCGGAAAAGTCGAAGTAGAGTTGAAATGCGTAACAGACCGCGGCCATCCAGGCGGCAGCGCAGGAAAGCCGCGTCGGATCGGCGACGGAATCCGCCGTTGCTCCAAACGCTGTGTCAGCGACGACGGCCAGCGTATCGGCGATGAGAACTTTCTTCGCCAGTCCGATGGTAAATCGCCAGACTCCGATCAGAAACTTTTCATCGGAGTACGTACGGTGGACGAGTTGCCGAGCGACGTCGTGATACCGGACGATCGGCCCGGCGATCAGTTGCGGAAACAGCGTCACGTAAAGGAGATACCGCCCGAAGCTGCCGGAAGGTGCTGCCTGCCGACGAAATACGTCGACCAGATAACTGATTTTCTGAAACGTGAAAAACGAAATGCCAATTGGCAAGACGATGTTCGACCACGAGATCCCGGTCAATCCCAGAGTAGCGGCCAGTCCGTTCACCTGGTCCACGAAGAAATTCATGTACTTGCAGTAGAGCAGCAGGCACAGATTCAATCCGACCGCCAGCGAAAGCAACTGCTTCTTCCGGGGGACACTTTCGTTCTGATCGATCGCTCGCGCCAGTGTGAAGTCGATCCAGCTCGATGCGATCAGAACCAGCACAAACTGCGGAGCACCCCACGCATAGAACCCCAGGCTCGCCGTCAAGGCCACCTTGTTTCGATGGCGTTCGGGCGCAAGATAATAAACCGCCAACAGGACGGGAAGAAAGACAAACAGAAACAGGATCGAACTGAACGACATGCTCGACTCATCCTTGAGTCTCGAATTGTCAAAGCGGCATCCCACGACCGGGAAATCCCGCTCCCAATCAGGGAGAACGGTAGAGAATCGAGAAAACCTGGTCAAGCCGAGATTTTCCTGTTCCGGCGGATTGACGCATCAAACTTTGCGTAGACTTCCAGACTGCGACGGACAAGCGCGGGTCGCGGTGACAAGGTTCATTGAACAGGCTGAAAGCGTATGCTGCGGTGAAGGTCGCATCGTTTTTCAACTCTTCCGGATTACCTCATGGATCGGTCGCGAAATGTTGCGCGCCGGCGACAAACCTCCCGGCTCCTGCGTCGGGGAGGGTGTATCAAATTGATGACAGATTGCCAAAGAACAGGGGGTGTTTTGTTTCACGGTCGGCCGAAGTTGACAAATTTTAAGATGTCAAGTTGTCAAGTTGTCAACTTCAGAAAACCTCGGGCAAAACGATCGAAAATGGCCGATTGTGAAGACCGCGCGCCATCAAATTGATGACACTTTGCATCGCAAAGCTTGTTTCACATTTCCCGGGGGACTGGTTG
>DATKCB010000509.1:0-5411 GCA_035513495.1 Planctomycetaceae bacterium
GCGGAGCCGATGCCGTTGTGACCGTCAGCCGGGATATGGCACAGACCGTCTCCTCGTACGGAGTGACTCCCGAGAAAATTCATACCATTTACAACGGAATTGACAAACAGCTTTTTGCTCGCGGCAGCAAAGCGATCGCGCGGGAGCATCTTCACATCCACGCCCATGACAAATTGCTGCTCTGGGTGGGTCGGATGGTTCCGGTCAAAGGACTCGACAACCTGTTGAAAGCCGTGCGATTTCTCAGCGATGAAAAGCTGGGAGTCACGGTCGCGCTTGTCGGGTCGGGACCGCTCGAACAGTCCCTCAGACAGGAGGCCGAAGCGCTCAAAATTTCTGCCAAGATTCGCTTCGAGGGAGACGCGTCACACGCAGATTTACCCGACTGGTACCGTGCGGCCGATGCGACGGTGCTGCCGAGCCTGTCGGAAGGAATTCCCAACGTGCTGCTGGAATCGATCTCCTGCGGAACGTCGTTTGTGGCGAGCCGAGTGGGAGGAATCCCGGAAATCGCGACCGAGCCGATCGACCGGTTGGTGCCTGCGGGAAATCCTCAGGCGCTGGCGCGAGCGATCTGCGATTCGCTCGATCGGAACCGCTCGAGTGACCATCAACGCCAATTCGAACCGACGGCCTGGTCGGTCTCAGCCGAACGGCTGGCCGAACTGTTTCAATCGGCGATCGATCGGAAAAAAAACAACTTATCGACTGTCAGTTATGCGAGCTGATCCCTTGCCTTCACGTCTCAACGAACAAACGTCGTCCTGGACTCCGCGTCAGCTCGCGCGCCGCGTGCTGGCGAAGACCTTGCCGCGACGCAGTTTTCTGGTCGAAGGGCCGAAACATTCGAATCAGGTTTTTCTGACCTTCGACGACGGACCGCATCCTGTACACACTCCCCGGTTGCTCGAAGTCCTTCGTCAGCACGACGTACGGGCCACTTTTTTTGTCCTCGGTGCGCAGGTCTACAAGCATCCGGATATCGTCCAGGAGATTGTCGCGGACGGTCACTCGATCGGCCATCACACGTTTCATCATGGAGAACCTTCGAGCGTCTCGGCGGAAGTCCTGATGCGCGAGCTTCAGGAGACCGAGCGATTGCTGAAAGCACTGATGAACAATCGCACGAGGATGTTTCGGCCACCGCACGGAAAACTTTCGGCCGGGAAACTCTGGAAGCTGATTCGTGGCGGCTATCAGACTGTCCTCTGGAACCTCGATCCGAAAGATTACCGCTGCCAGACGCAGGAGGAACTGGATGACTGGTTTCAGACACATCCCGTCGCGGCGGGCGACATCGTGCTGCTGCACGACGTGCATCCGTTCGCGGCCGAGGCCCTGCCGAGAATGATCAAGGAAGCCCGCAGTCGCGGGCTGGAATTTTCGAGTCTGGAAGGAGCGTTGAACTGGTGATCGATCATCCGTGCGCTGGCATCGCCGGAGTCGTGAGCATTCGGACGAAGTCGACAAGCACCTCTGAGTTTTCACGAATTCAGCGACATATTTGTAATTAATGAATCGAACAATTTCAGTGAATCGAAAGCATCGATGACACGTCGAGTTTTATTCGTGGCTTATGCATTTCCGCCGATCGGCGGGGCGGGAGTGCAACGGACCACAAAATTTGTGAAGTACCTCCCCGAGTACGGCTGGCTCCCGTCGGTGTTGACGGTTGCCAATCCCTCGGTTCCGGTAATGGACGAATCACTCTGCGAAGAAATTCCGCCCGAGGTGACGGTCGTTCGTGCGAAAACGTGGGAACCCGGCTATGCGATGAAGTCCGCAGTCGGAGGAGGCGCCGGCAAAAAAGGAAAGGCGGGTTTCGCCAAAAGTTTCATGAAGAAACAGGTTCGAGGTGTCGCGAATCTTCTGTTACAGCCCGATCCGCAGATTTTGTGGGCACCCCATGCGATTCGGGCAGGAATTCAGCTTCTCAAGGAAGTCCCTCACGATGCGATCTTTGCGACCGGACCTCCGTTTTCCTGTTTCTCTGTGGGGTATCGTCTGAGTCAGAAATTCAGGATCCCATTGATCCTCGACTATCGCGACGAGTGGGAACTGAGCAACGTCCATCGCGAGAATCAGGCTTTGTCGGCACCGGTACGGGCATGGCAGAGACGGATGCAGAAGAAACTGTTGCGAGGAACCGCCGCGGCAGTGGCGACGACGCAGCAGAGTTCAGAGTCGATTCGAGAATTCGGACGGAAACACGGCTGTGAAACAGACGTGCATTGCATCTACAACGGATTCGATCCTGCGGATTTTGAAGGTGGGCCTGCTGCCGTGTCTCCGGCAGCCGATCAAAAATATCGAATCTGTTACGTCGGAACACTGTGGAATCTGACCTCCGTCAGACCTCTGGTGGACGCGATCAAGGTTCTGTGTGAGAAGTCTCCTGCGAAAGGGGGGGAACTGGAACTGGTGATTGCCGGTCGTCGGACTCCCGAACAAGAGGAGATTCTGGCGGAGTTGAGTGAGAGCGTCTGCAGCGTGCGGTGCCTGCCGTACATGGCGCACGGAGCAGCGATTGAGCTGATGAGCTCTTCTCACGAACTCGCCCTGTTGCTGGCCGACACTCCCGATGCTGCGCGGGTCGTTCCGGCGAAACTGTTCGAGTACATGGCAGCGCAGCGCCCCGTCCTGAACATTGCACCGCGAGGAGAGGTCTGGGGACTGCTGCAAAGCGATTCCCACTCTCGAAGTTTTCTGCCGTCCCAGGTGGAAGGTATCGCGGAGCATCTGGCTTTCAGGATCGACCAATTTTCAAACGGTGAGTCGGTTGGAAGCAGTTTGACCGACATCGCACAATTTTCCCGGCCGAATCAAGCCCGTCAGTTGGCGGAGTTGCTCGCTTCATTGACGGGTCTGGACGACTTCTCCCCCAGTGAATCGAACTTGAATCAGCCTGCCGTTTCCCTCTGAATCCAATCGCGAATTTTGAAAAGTCTAGCCCAGTGAATTCGAGTCATCCCTCAAAACCCCGATTGTTTCACGACCTCGCGACCGATCTCCGATCGAAGGCGCTGTGGTGTTACGAATCGACGAACTGGAAATCGAGGCTCAAGGTCCTGATGACTGACGGAACCTGTGCGATGATCCTGTATCGACTGATGCAATGGTCGGGCCGCTGGAGACTGGTCCCCCTGGAGATGTTGTTCAACAAGCTGAACTCGATGTTCTGTCACTGCATTATCGGTCGCGGAGCGCAGTTCGGACCCGGCTTCGTGCTGATTCATTCGAACGGCGTCGTGATCAACGGATCGGTGATCGGCGGTCGAAATGTCTACATCGAGCACCAGGTGACGATCGGGGCGCAGGATCGCCAGTCTCCACAAATCGGAAATGATGTCTTCATCGGAGCGGGAGCCAAGATCGTGGGGGCTGTCTCGATCGGTGACGGAGCCCGCGTGGGTGCCAACGCTGTCGTTGTGAAAGATGTTCCTCCTCACAGCACCGTCGTCGGAATTCCGGCGCGAGTTGTTCGAGTTCGCGGCACCGAAGAAACACACACCGACGACGAACACTCCAACCCCGAGTTGGAAGAGTCTCCGGCCGAGATTTCGTCGGACGTCCCGTGATGGACAAGTATCGAAGATAAGAGGGAAGTGAAGCAAATTGATGACACTCACAATTCAACTCATCTTCTGGATCTGCACATCTGCCGTGGTGTTTGCCTATGTTGGTTATCCTCTCGTGATCCGGATCTGTGCGGGACTGTTTGGAAAATTCACGGCACCGGGTGACATCGAATCCAGCGAAGATTTGCCGACGGTCTCGCTGCTGATCGCCGCTTACAACGAAGAAGACTGCATCGAAGCGCGATTACAAAATGCGCTCTCGCTCGATTATCCTGCGGAGAAGCTGGAGATTGTGATCGGGTCCGATGGCAGCGACGACCGGACCGCCGAGATCGTCAACAGCTTCGACGACGAGCGAATCCGGCTGTTCGATTACCGCGAGCGGCGGGGGAAGTCGGCGGTGCTGAATGCGACCGTTTCGGAACTCAAAGGAGAGATCATCGTGTTTTCCGACGCGAACACGAATTATCAACCCGATGCGATCAGAAAACTGGTGCGGTGGTTTCAGAATCCGGGCATCGGCGCCGTCTGCGGACGGTTGGTGCTGACCGATCCCGAAACCGGACAGAACGTCGACAGCATGTACTGGCGCTATGAAACGTTTATCAAAAAATGCGAAGGAAAGCTCGGGGCGCTTCTGGGGGCGAACGGAGCGATTTATGCGCTCCCGAAAAAATACTTCGTCCCCATTCCCAGCAATACGATTGTGGATGATTTCGTGATCCCGCTGCTCGCCAAACTCACGCATCGCTTCCACATCGTGTACGATCCCGAGGCGACCGCGTCCGAGGAATCACCCGCGGCGATCGGGTCCGAATTCCGGCGTCGTTCGCGGATCGGTGCGGGCGCCTATCAGAGCATTTCGTCGCTGTGGGGATTGCTGAATCCCCGGCACGGCTGGACTGCCTTCAGTTTTTTGTTTCACAAACTGTTACGCTGGTCGGTTCCGTTTCTGATGCTGGCGGCCGTCGTATCGAATCTGTGTCTGATCGACCAGACGTTATATCAGGTGACCTTCGGACTTCAGCTCGCGTTTTACATTTCATCCCTGGTGGGTGCGTACGTGCGGGGCCGGAGTCTGCCGGTCCGACTGCTGCGTCTGGCAACCATGTTCAGCAGCATGAACGCCGCCCTGTTCGTCGGTTTCTGGCGATGGTTGCTCAAAGAACAACGCGGAACCTGGCAGCGCACGGCTCGACAAGATTCACCGTCTCATGTTTGATTCATTACTTTCGGTTTTCCCCCAATAGATTATTCTGACAATGTTCCGTCCTCGAGGTCTCCATCTCAAATCTCTCTTCCAACTGCTGGCGCAGCGTCCGAGCACTCCGGCAGATCAGACGCGGCATGTGTTTCTCTGCATCGGCGATCATTACGAGCCGATGTGGGGCAATGCAGCGATGAACGTGCAGGAGGAGCGGGTCGAGCGGTGGGTGCGGGAGTATCCGAAAGCGTTCGACGAGTTCAAAGACTCGCGCGGTCGATGTCCGCAGCATACCTTCTTCTATCCTGCGGAAGAATACAATCCGACGCTGGTGGAGCGAGTCGCCCAGTTGTGCCGCCGCGGGTACGGAGAGATGGAAGTTCATCTGCATCACGACAACGACACCTCGGAGAATCTCCGCGAGACGCTCGAAACCTTCAAATCCCATCTGTTCTACGAACATGGAATGCTGGGGCAGAATCTCGACCGACAAATCACTTACGGATTCATTCACGGAAACTGGGCGCTCGATAACTCCCGTCCCGACGGTCGCTGGTGTGGAGTGAACGATGAAATCACCGTGTTACGGGAGACCGGCTGCTACGCCGACTTCACGATGCCCTCGGCCC
>DATKCB010000510.1:0-2876 GCA_035513495.1 Planctomycetaceae bacterium
AGAGCGCTGACCGGATCAACCAGAACCGGGACGTGAGGTATCGGCTCTCCGTGGTGCTGGAAACGCATCTCCGGGACGTGGCCGTGGGAATGGTGGAATCGCTCTACAAGCTGGTCACCCCCGGCGGGAATCTGGAACAAAGCGCGGACTTCAAACAACTCCTGGCCGACCATCACCAGGACCTGTCGGAAGCAGATTCCGGAATCGAAGATTCCAAGCCTCCAGCAGAATGATGTTCAGAAAGGTTTAGTTTTCAAGAGCCACCGCATCGTCAAATCAGCCCCGCGATCGGCGTCGCGTGATAGATGTGGTGGGGACGGTTGAGGTCGTCCAGCCAAGCGGCGGTTTCGGGGATGCCGAGCGACTGATACATCGTGGCGGCCATGTTCTCGGGCGTTTGCGGATCGGTGGTGGGATAACCCCCTTGCGCGTCGCTTGCGCCGATGACACGTCCTCCCTGGATTCCTCCCCCGGCGAAGAAGACCGTTTGAACTGCTCCCCAATGGTCGCGGCCCGGCAGCTTGTAGTGCTGCGGGAGTCCGAAAACTTTGGGAGTTCGTCCGAACTCGCCCGCCATCACGATCATCGTGTCTTCGAGCAGTCCTGTTTCGTGCAAATCGTCGAGCAGTGCCGAAAGAGCCTGATCGGTCGGTGGAAACAGATAATCTTTCAGGTGGGGAAAGGCGTTTCCGTGCGTATCCCAGGCTTCGTTGTTTCCCAGATTCACCTGCACCAGCGAGACTCCCGCTTCGACGAGGCGTTTCGCCATCAATAGAGACCAGCCGAACGAATGGCGTCCGTATCGATCGAGCGTTTTGTCGTCGGCACCGGTGACGTCGAACGCCGACCGGACTTTCTTGTCGACTAACAGCGAGATCGCGCTCTGCCGATAGCGGTCGAAGGCTTCGATCGAGGCATGCCGGTCGAGTTCGATTTTCTGGTCTTCGATTCGTCCAAGCAGATTCATCCGCCGGTCGAGACGCTGGAAGTTGAGTTCCGAAGGGAGCGTCAGGTTGGGGGCCTCGAATTTGAGGTTCTTGTTGTTCTCGAATCCGCGGGCGTGATGAAACTCGTATTGGGGGAACGCTCCATACGTTGTCGCATTGAACGGACTCGACGCGATCAGCCACGGATCACGCGCGGGGCCCATCTGACCGGCGAGCTGTCCGGGGATCACGCGACCCGTGCGATGGATCAGTTTCTCGGGCAGGATCACCGCCGGAGGCAGGTTGTTGCGGGAAGGAAGCTGATCCCCGACGATCGACGCGATCGAGGGCCAGTCCTCGGGCATCGGCTTGGAGCCGTTGAATGTGGGTGGCGCCGTATTCCTGCCGGTCAGCATCAACAGATGCCCCAGGGAATGGTCGTTGGTCGAATGGGTCAGCGAGCGAACGATCGACCAGTGATGGCTCCGCTGGGCGAGTTTCGGCAGATGCTCGCAGATCTGAATGTCGGAATGGCGGGTCGAGATCGGATGGAACTCTCCCCGGATGTTCTCGGGGGCGTTCGGTTTCAGATCGAAGCTGTCCTGCTGGCCGAGTCCGCCCGACAGGAAAATGTAAATCAGCGAACGGGTTCGGGGACGGGACTCGGAACTGCGCGCCGCTTCGGCCCGCAGGGCGTCGAGGTGATTCATCCCCAGTCCGAGAATCCCCACCGATCCGGCTTGCAGCATCGTGCGGCGGGTCAGCGAACGAAGTCCAGTTTCTTCGACGGGATGATGCATGCGAATTCCTGAAATCAACAATGCTTGATGCGATTCAGTTTATCGCCGATTCGAACCGGGAACAACATGCATTTTGGCTGATTCATGCGAAAAAGCTCGCTGCGAGTGAGAAAAGTGGGAAAGGTCTGAAAAGTGTGAAGAGTAAAGTATGGAACAGTACCAGTGAATTGTGTCAGTTTCATCACCGCTTTCCGCTCTCCGCTTTTTTTTCACCCAGATCGTCAATTTCTGCGAATCGTCCGGGATACAATCGGAGGAGCGGCGTCATATCGGTGCACACGGGAGAAACGAGTGTCGGATTGGAACCCTCAGACGTGGAGTCGATTGTTGCGGCGGTACGCTGGTCCGCTGACGATCTACGCCGCGCAGTGGAGTTCCGATCCGGAGGATGCCGTTCAGGAAGCGTTTCTGGAACTGTTCCAACAGCCGGAACCTCCCCTCAACGTCTCCGCCTGGTTGTTCACAGTCACCCGGAACAAATCGATTTCCGCGAGTCGTTCCCGAAGTCGACGAGTCCGTCACGAATCTCAACACGCCGATGCTCATCCGTGCTGGTTCGAAGAGTCGTTCGAAACAGGACTCGACGCGCGGGAGATCAGCCGGTTGCTGGACGATCTGCCGGGAGAACAGCGGGAGATCCTCGTGCTGCGATTGTGGGGAGAATTGACGTTCGAAGAGATCGCCGAACTGACGTCGAGCAGCAGCAGTACCTGCCATCGGCGTTATCAGGAAGCGCTCGAACAACTTCGTAAGAAAGTGGGTATGCCATGTCCGAATTCGAATCCCTGACCGACGAACAGCGCGAGTTCGAACGGTCGCTCCAGCAACTGAAACCCGCGCCGGTCTCGTTCGACGAATCCGACCTGTTGTTCCAGGCGGGCCGTGCGGCGGGCCGTCTCGAATCGAGACGGAGCGTGCGGCGGTGGCAATGTACGACGCTCGCGGCGAGTCTCTGCGCGGTGTTCGCGATTGGACTGAACGGTTTCGTTCCCGAGTCCGCCACCGATTCTGATCGGACGGTCGCAGTCGAGTCGCCCGAGGCTGAATCGAACACCGAACCAGTGGCTGACAACTCGCCAACATTGGAGGAGACCGAGATCGTGGCGGTCGAACAGAAACCCGATCCGGTCCTCCCGGAAAGCCGTGACCT
>DATKCB010000511.1:0-4537 GCA_035513495.1 Planctomycetaceae bacterium
AGCCCCGCCGCGATCCAGAAGATGTGTGTTCCCCAGCCCCATCCGGCGATTCCCCCGGGAACCATCTCTTCGTACAGCACTCCCTGTTCGTAGATGATGCGGGCGACCAGCGGAGCTACACAGCCGCGGACACCGGTCAGAAAAACGTGAATTCCGTTGTAGAGCGCATAATGTTCGGGTTTTGCGAAGAAGGAATTCCCGGTCAACCAGTTGATGTTCCCCCCGGCGATGCTGACGGAGTGAACGAAGGAGCCGACGAAAAAGGGCCAGACCTGGCCGGTTGCGCCTCCCCAGGCGTACAGGGAAAACGACACAATCTGCATCAAACTGAAGACGCCGCGGACGGTCATCGGCGTGTGCTGGGAAAGATAGGCTCCCCAGATCGGACCGGTCAGAATCATCGTCAGGCTGGGAATCACGATTGCGATCAGACTGATTTGAGTCGTACCTGCTCCCACGTGAACGTTCAGCGTATTCGGCACGAGATAGATGCTCATCTGATTCGCGAAACCGACGATCAGAAAGGCCAGTTCGTAGCGGCGAAAACGACGGTCTTTGAAAAAAATTTTGACCCCTTCCCGGAATGCCTGCAGCGGAGTGCGGCGCGGTTGATTCCCGAAAAAGTTCGATCGATGAACGGGGATTCGCAGATAAAACCAGCACCCCCAGCTCGTGGCCAGGGCCACGCACCAGAACAGCCCCCAATAGTACTCGGGAAATAATTCCAGCCACAGCCAGCTCAACAGAGTCAGGACAAATCCCGAAAACGCGGCAACCGCACGGGTCCAACCGACGGCATGGGATAGTTTATTGGCCGGATAGATCAGCCGATACATATTCATTTCACCGATCTGCGAGGCGACGCGCAAACCGAGAACCAGGCAAACTAAAAATGTGAACGCCCCCGCCGATCCGGGACGGACCGCGATGCCGAGCAGAAACAGCGCGATCAGCACGTTCGGAACGATCACCAGCCAGCGCACGCGAACGTGTCGTGCCGACCAGGTGAATATCGGACTGAGCAAATTGGCTCCGTAGAACAGGCTCGCCAGCAGACCCTGATACCATAACTCCGCGTTCAGAATGGTCTCGAGCACGACCAATGCGATCGGGAACACGCGCATCAGGCTCCCGAAACCGAGATCCGCCAGCGATTCGTAATACAGAGCGGCGCGACGCCGCGGCGGCATCGAACGCAGTGCCGAAGCGAACGGAGGAAATTTCAGCAGGAACCGCGAGCACGGTCCGCGACCCGCACAAGGGGCAGACAACCTCGACTCGGGTTCGGACATGAATCGGTTCCGCTAAGAACGAGAAAGACCGAAATGTTTACTCTCCTCGAAGCCGTTTGGACAGTACACCGATGAGAGCCGCACATTCCTTGCGCGCCTCACCGAGTCCTGCCGCAGTGATGTCTGCTCCCCGCACGTAATTCAAAACGACATCTTCGGCGGCCATCAGCTCGCGGCATGCCTCGGGAATTTCCGACGCGATCTCGTGAGGAATCGTCGTGACGCCGTTCAAATCTCCGTGCAGCAAATCCCCGTTGAAGATCGTGATTCCTCCGACCGTCACCGGAGTCCCGACCGACGGGATATGACAATAACCGTGAGCGCAGATGGCTCCGCTCGTGAACGCAGGAAATCCGATCGCTTCCACCTGATCGAGGTCCCGCCCGGCTCCCGAAGTAATTAGTCCTTTCGCCCCGAATGCCTGGTACGTCGTACACATGACCTCTCCGAACGTCGCCGCTGCGACCGGTTGATCGAGATCCTGAAAGACGACGACGGGTGGACCGGGGAGTTCGCCGAATGCCTCGACTTGTGCCGACATGCTCGAATAGACGTCGCTCTGGCGCGGAGCTGTCTGACTGCGAAACGTCGAGGTCAGAGCATATCCGACCATCGGGGGCATCTTGGGAAAGCACGATTTGATGGTTTCGTTCATGTACCCGACGTTTCGGGGTCGCACGTCGAAGAGTTCGATCACGTTGCAGACGGTGGGAGTATCGTACGAAGCGAGATCGGTGAGTTGTTTTTCGGAAAGCCCATGTGCGTTCATCGAATAAGACCTTGCAGGAACGAGGGGGGGGATGTGTCTCCAAAACAAAGCGGGTGAGTGCTGATCCTAGACGATTCCGATTCTGCGGGAAAGTCAATCGATCGGAGTTGAAATACGGGTGATCTCCCTCACAATGGAAGGAACACGCTGCCAAAGTTGCGATCAAGTTGCGATTCAGAAGAAACAAGCCCATGCACGAAGACCGATCGGCGAACGCGGCTCCGGCCGCTGATTCACGAAGGGAAGTCGAGTATCGAACGTTGGCAGCCTTTCTGCAGGACGCCGAATTCCTGGCAACCCATCCGCACAAGACGGTCGGCAACTGGAGTTACGGTAAAATTCTCCAGCACCTGACCGACGGCTTGAACCGCTCGTTCGACGGATTTCCGTTTCGTGTAAATCCGCTCGTCCGCTGGGTCGTCCGTACGTTCATGAAAAAAAAACTGCTCACGCAACCGATGTCCGCAGGATTTAAACTTCCCAAAAAATGGGAGGCGGAATTACCCCCCGATTCGACTCCCGTCGACGAAGCGCTCGAGCGGCTGAAGCAGGCGATCGCGCGTTTCGAACGTGAAGCTCCTCGCGCGGATCATCCCGCACTGGGTCCGCTGACTCCCGAAGAATGGGTTCAACTCCACCTGCGGCACGCCGCCCTCCACATGAGTTTTGTCAAACCTGTCTGAAGAACCATGCTCAAACTCCACGATCTCGCCGCAGAGTTCGACGATCTCGACGACCGCGAGAAGCTCGAAACCTTGATGGATTTCTCCGAAACGCTCCCCGATCCTTCGGGAAAACACGGGCTGCTGCGGGGCGACGAAACCTGCCGCGTTCAGGAGTGTCAGACCCCCGTTTACATGTGGATCGGTATCAACGAAGGAAAAACCGAACTCGAGGCCGATGTCCCCCGCAGTTCTCCGACGGTTCGAGGGCTTGTTTCGTTGATCGTCGAGGGGATTCAAGGAGCACCCCCCCGGGAAGTCCTGGAACTCCCCGACGATCTGCTCCCCTTGCTCAAACTCGAAAGTGTCTTGGGCATGACCCGCCGACAGGGAGTGCGCGGTATGATCGCCCGCATCAAGCGGGAATTAATCGCCGCACTCGATGAATCATCCCTGTAATCGGCCTCGATTTGGCCATTTTGGTCCAATTACTGGAACGAATCCTTTCTTCCGCAGAAGGTTTTGCTAGTCTGGAGAAGTCTGATGGCTATAATCAGAACGTCTTTTTTTGACTCCCCCCATATCCAACCATCTGCCTTGATGCCCTCTCGACGCGAAAAGAAGCCCATGGTACGCACCGAAAACCAAATTCCCCGCTTGCTCCCCGCCGCACCGCTTCCCGCATATACGCATATTCATGGAAGCGGGACCCCACATCCGTTCCGCGATCCCAAAGGGCACAGCTACGGCCGCAAATTCAAAAATATGAAGCCGCTGATTGCGGAAAAGTGGGCCGAAAACCGCAGTTATCTGATGGCCATCGACCTCTTTAATCACGGATATTACTGGGAATCGCACGAAGAGTGGGAACGGCTGTTCCGAGTCAGCGTCCCCGATTCGCCGACGGGCCAGTTTCTCAAGGGGCTGGTCAAACTCTCGGCGGCCGGGATGAAAGTCCGCGAATACAGCATTCACGGAGTCCGCCGCCATGCCGCTTCGGCGGGAGAAGTCTTCGCCGAAGTCGCCGCGATTACCGAGCAGGAAGTCTTCTGCGGATTGGAATTCACGTCGCTGCAATTTGCCGCCGACCGAGCCGCACAGTTGACCTACGAAGACGACTACCCCGTCGGCGAGCCGACCAAAGTATTTCCCTTCACTCTGCTCCCCGATGCGATGCCGCTGGGCTGATCGATACGATCCGTCTGCCGATAAACGAATCCCGGGTGACATCACACAAAGCTGTTTTCTCTGTGATCCCTGCGTGTGAACTCTTTTGTTCGCATGAGAGAGTGATTTCCGTTACTGTGTGAAAAAACGGTAACAGGAATCGACACCATGAACCGCAGCTTGACGCTCACCTTCGTCAGTCTCTCCTTCTGCACCGCTGTCTTCGCCGACGACCTGCCCAAAGTTGAAGTCTCGTCGCTGCGACGGGTGTTTCACAACGGCGAGCATAACGCCTTCACCGATCTCTGCCGGTTTAATGAGCATCTCTATCTGACGTTTCGCAGTTGTCCGCAGGGGCACAGCGTCTACCCGACGTCCTCCGTGATTGTCCTGCGCAGCGACGACGAAGGCGATAGCTGGAACCAGGTCCATCGGTTTGCGGTTACGAAACGCGATACGCGCGATCCCCATTTTCTGATCTTCGATGAGAAGCTCTTCGTCTATACCGGGACGTGGTATTGCGGTGATTCCGCTCCTGAAACCCGAGACATGAATCAGCATCTCGGATACGCCGTCTGGTCCTCCGACGGATCGAACTGGAGCGATCCGCAAATGCTCGAAGGAACGTACGGTCATTACATCTGGCG
>DATKCB010000512.1:0-2615 GCA_035513495.1 Planctomycetaceae bacterium
ACGGAACCGGGTTTCTCTGCCGCGACGTCACGGAGTTCTCGGCAGCGTTATCGCATCTCTCAGACATTGGCGAACGCCGCCGCCGCGCCCGCCACTGCCGCGCTCACGCCGACAAACACTTTTCGCTCGAACGATTTCGCGAGCGGCTGCTGGAAGCGTTTCGCTCAGCTGTGATGGGATAATCGCTTTCAATCCGCCGAAACGCAGCGGTCCGCGGCCCATTGGCGGAGCGAGGAAATCTGTTCGGCGTTCAGCACCGCCAGCGGGCGCGTTTTTTTGATTTCTTCCAGCAGATGCTCGTCCGCGAGTTCCTCTTGTTTTTGAAACGCGTTGAACAGGGCCGAAATCACGATCTGTTCCAGTTCCGCGCCGGTGAAATCGGCGGCCGCTTCGGCGAGGAGTTTGAGGTTGAACTGCTGCGGCTCGCGATTTTTCCGTTCCAGATGAATCCCCAGAATCTGTTCGCGGGCCTGCTGCGTCGGCAGGTCGATGAAGAACACCTCGTCGAACCGGCCTTTGCGCATCAGTTCCGGTGGCAGAGCAGAGATGTCGTTGGCCGTTGCGATGATGCAGATCGGATGCCGATGGTCCTGCATCCACGAGAGGAGCGTACCGAACATCCGCTTGGACAACCCGCCGTCGGCCGAGGCTGCCGAGGCCGAAGCAAACGCCTTCTCGATTTCATCGATCCACAGCACGACCGGCGCCATCGCTTCCGCCTGCGCGAGAGCTTGTCTCAACTGGCTTTCGCTTTCGCCGACGAACTTCTGATACAGCACGCCCGGATCGAGTCGCAACAGCGGCATGTTCCAGTCGGCAGCCACCGCCTTGGCGCACAGACTTTTTCCGCATCCAGGAACTCCCAGCATCAGCACTCCGCGGGGAGGTTCGAGTCCGAATTCGCGGGCTTTGCGGGTGAATCCTCCCCGCCGCTGTTTGAGCCAGGCTTTCAGATTTTTCAGTCCTCCCACATCGTCCACATCGAAATCGACTCCGATCGATTCGAGGCAACCCGACGAACCGAGAATGGTTCGCTTGGCTTCGATCGCGCGGGGCAAATCGTGAACATCGAGCCGGTAATCATCGTAAACGATCGACGCGATGACCCGCTCGGCTTCCGACAACGTGAGTCCGCGGAGGCTCTGCACGAGCAGTTCGAGTTCGCGAGCTGTGATCTTCGACGAGACATCCTCGAAGACCTCTGCCCGAATCCGCTTGAAGGTCTCTTTGACGACCTGTTCGAGTTCGTCAACCGTCGGCCAGGGAATTTCGTAACCGACGGTCAGCCGCCGGATTTCATCCGAGAGGGAGAGCGCATCGATGAGGATGATGGTGGAATGGCCCTCCTCGCAGACCTTCATCAGATCGCGCAGCAGGCGATAAACCTTGGCATCTTTCCCGTGCGGTCCGAGATCCTTGAAGACGAACACATGCGGACCGATGCAGTCTTTGACGTGCTCGAGTGCGTCGGTAGCCGAGGGGCCTTCGACCAGCGCCGTGCGGCGAATCCCCTGCGAATCGAAGGGGACCAGCCCCTCGGTCATCGACCATTCCATGATCGGACGCGACATGTTCCGCGCGACCTCCCGCACGCGCAGCAACGCGCGCTCTTCATCAGTCGTCCGGATCGAGATGATCGGGTTGCCGGACAGGATCAGCAGTTTGAGAGTATCAGGCATGTCGGACGGACTTTCGAGAAAAGAGTTCTCACCTCAGAGGTCACGGTGGGATCTGTTGCCGCAACCAAACGAACCAGGGTGGGGAAAGTGTGAAAGGTTCGAAAAGTGGGAAAAGTCACAGTGTTGACAGGAATCGAGTACAGGTCAACTTTCGTACTTGTCCCTCCAATCACTCTTCCACCTTCTACTCTTCCACGCTTTACTCTTCATACTTTTCGCACTTTTCCCACATTTCGCACTCGTTCAATAGTGCGGCGGGCGTTCGGATTCGGGGTCGCGCTGTTCGGCGCCTTCCTGAAGTTCTTCGAGTCGGTGCGCCAGTTTGTGCTGCTCGCCTTGCAGTTGTTCGATCAGTTTCCGCTGTTCGTAGACGACCGATCCGAGCTGATCGAGATCGTGCTGAAGGTGCGCGATCTGGGATTCGAGTTCGACGATTCGTTCGGAGTCGGTCACAATTGCTCCTGAAAACAGACCTGAAAGGGGAAGATGTTCGATAATTCTTAACACTTCAGCCGAATGGCGGGAGGAAACGTAGGACAGTCTTCCAGCCCGTCCGAGATAACTCTCGACCGTTCCGGACGGGCTACAAGCCCGTCTTACGTCACTTGGCTGAAGTGTTACGAAAATTGTTTTGCCGCTGACGTACGCGTCGTCTCTAATAAGACAGAGAATCTCCGTCCGACTCAAGCGCGCGTTCAATTTCCGGTGTCCATCCCACGATCGACGATGAAATCGCTCCTGCCAATTCTCTGCTCATTCTGCTGGGGAACGACCCTGCTCGCCCAGGAGCCGACGCCGATCGGCATCGACGATCCGATCCCCGTGGGGCAGCCTCCGGTCGATTACGAGTCGGTGCAGACGAGCGATGCGTTTGCGAAGTGGCAGGCGCAACTCGAGGCTGGAAAGGTTGAACTGACGGCGGATGAGTCCGGAAGT
>DATKCB010000513.1:0-4501 GCA_035513495.1 Planctomycetaceae bacterium
CAGGAACTGGACGATATTCTGGTAGAACAGATCAAGGCGAAGCGGGCTGCGGCAAAGTGACGGGTTGAACAGGAGGTAACGGAGTGAACCGAGAAGATTCAGTTTTGCTTCGTCACACCGCTACACATCGATCATCATCTCCCGCAGACGTTCCTGCCAGTACGCGGGGTCGTGTCGAATTTCATCGAGCAGCCGACAGACTCCTTGTTGAGGAGTATTGATTCCCTGTTCCCACGACTGAACCGTCTTGATCGACACCCCCAGAAACTCTGCGAACAGCGCTTGCGAAAGAGAGAGAATTTCGCGAGTTTCCTTCACCTTCGAGGAATCATAACTCGTCGGTTCGAGGTGCAGTTTGACTCGCTGAGTCTTGTACTTCTTTCGCACGTTTTCCGGACCACTCTCCAGGGTCTCCGCAAACTCACGCAGCCCGTCGATCATTCGTTTTCCGACATTTTTATTCGCCATGCGATGATCTTCTTCACCGATTTGAAAACGATCAATATACCAACAAAAAAGACGGTCTCAAAGACCGTCTTTTTTGGGGAATGGGAAGAAATCGATTCGCTCAATCGAATTCCGGGCGGCGCTGGCCGAGGTGTTCTTTGAGACGGCCGACGATGCTGGAGTGCATCTGGCTCACGCGCGATTCGGACAAGCCGAGCGTTGTGCCGATCTCTTTCATCGTCAGCTCTTCGTAATAGTAGAGGATGATGATCAGCCGCTCGTTCCGGTTGAGACCCTTGGTGACGAGTTTCATCAGATCGAGTTTCTGGATCGATCCGGTCGGGTCTTCGCCGCGGGCGTCTTCGAGGATGTCGATTTCGCGGACGTCTTTATAGCTGTCGGTTTCGTACCATTTTTTATTCAGGCTGACGAGATTGACGGCGCTCGCGTCGGCGCGCATCTTCTCGAATTCGTCGAGCGTCAGGCTCAGCTTCGCGGCGATCTCGGTCGGGAGCGGCGGTCGGCCGACTTCGGCTTCGACCTGTTTGCGGGCCGCTTCGACTTTGCTCGCTTTGCTCCGCACGAGACGGGGAACCCAGTCCATGGTGCGCAACTCGTCGAGCATCGCCCCGCGAATTCGGGGAACGCAATACGTCTCGAATTTGACTCCGCGTTCGAGGTCGAACGCTTCGATCGCGTCCATCAGACCGAAGACTCCGGCGGACATCAGATCGTTCATGTCGACGCCGTCCGGCAGTTTGGCCCAGACTCGTTCGGCGTTGTAGCGAACCAGCGGTAAATATTTTTCAATCAACCGATTGCGGAGATCCTGATTGGTCTGGTCTTTTTTGAAGTTCGCCCAGAGTTGGGCAGTGGCGTGATCGACCCTGGTTGTCATGGAACCCTCCGTGGAAGTTGTATCGCGACGCTCAATCAGGCTTGTCATGGATGTCCGTTCTCAAAGTATCAAATTCTGATGGTGGTTAATCAGAATCGCAAATTGTTCATGTCCGCTTCTCGCTGAGAGAAAGAGACAACCCTGATCTAGTTATCGGATGGTGAATTCATCGAATTGAGAAAAATCGTTAGAATCTTCATAATTGGTAAAATCAAATATGCTTACCCAAATTCCCCTACTTGACGAATCTGCGCCTGCTTCCAGATTTTCCTCGTTCAAGCTGATTTGATCATCGAGCGGGTCCCCGATTGTGAACTCATCGTCTTGGCTTCAACTCGCTCGGCCAATCGCGCGATGGCTCTCGCGCCCATCGAGTTCGGTCCACTGAGCATCAGCGGTTTTCGAACTCGCGTTGCTTTCGGAATCTCGCCATCAACCGGAACGAAACCCGCCGCTTCGATCGGTTGTTGTAAAAACAGTCGGGTGGTCTCCTGGAAGCGCTCGATCACACGCACGGCTTCCTCGGAAGATTCAGCCTGATTGACCAGCAGAGACCAATTCGTCTGACGCATCGATTTCAATGTCGAGTAAGCGGCCGTTACGGAAGTCGGATCGGGCGTCGCAATCAGCAGGCTCGCGTCGCACGCTTCGAGCAGACACTCCAGGTCCCGATCGATCGCCACCGGCAGATCGAGAATCAACAGATCGCAATGTGTCGAGAGCGATTCGAGAATTGAAGAAATCCGCGCGGAAGCTCCACCGGAACTGTTTCGCAACATCGAAAGACCCGGACCTGCCAGGAGTTTCAATCCGTGGGGACCTTCGACCAGCACTTCGGAAAGACGTTTCGCTCCTTCGAACACGTGGCTCAAGTTCCACAGCAGCGAACAATCGCAGAGGATTTCCAGAGCCGCGGTACCCGAAACGTCCCACAAGCAAACGCGATGATTCTGTTGCAGGGCGAGGGCGAGATTCAGGGCGACGGTTGTTTTCCCGGCTCCGCCGTTTCCGCTGGTCACACCGATTGTGACAGGCTGCGAACCCGCGGCGCCATCTCGCGAGTCACTCCCGAGGCGACGCCGCTCCATCATCTCTCGTAAGATCTGTGCTTGATCCTTCATACTCTCTGTCCTGCTCTCTGTCTTGTTTGTGTCGATGTAAGTGTTCCGACTCGAAGGGGGTATCAATCCCGGCCGACCCGATCCTGTCCGAGAATCAATCGCGCCAGACGTGCCGATTCGGACGGTTCGATGTCGTCGGGAACGTTTTGGCCGGTCGTCAGATAACTGATCGGGAGTTCGAATTCGCGGCAGAGTGAAAGAATATCGCCCAGACTTTCCGCTTCGTCGAGTTTGGTCAACAGCAGCGACGTGGCACCCGCTCCGCGAAAACTTCGGACCGTCGACGTCATGCTTTTCAGACTTGCCGTCAGACTCATCACCAGATGGATTTCATCCACGTGCGCTGCGCCGAACAGCGATTTGAGTTCCTGGAGTTTGACTTCATCCCGCGGAGAACGTCCGGCAGTATCGATCAGCACCAGGTCCATGTCGGAAAATTCGTCGAGTGCGTTGCGCATTTCTTCGGGCGTCACGACCACGCGCATCGGGAGGTCGATGATTTCCGCATAGGTGCGGAGCTGCTCGACAGCGGCGATGCGATAAGTATCGACGGTCACAAGTCCCATGCGGATCCCGTCCCGCAAGCGAAAATTTGCGGCGAGCTTGGCGATCGTGGTGGTCTTACCGACTCCCGTCGGCCCGATCAGGGCCACGACTTTCCGCTGTTCGGGCACCACGCGGATCGAGCCTGTGCAGTGCAGTTCCCGTTCGACCATCGCATTGAGCAACACTCGGGAGCGGACGGGATCTTCGAGCGATTCGGCGTCGACATTTCGTTTGAGACGACCGACGAGATCCCGCGCCAGCGATTCGTCGAGTTCGGCGTCGAGCAGCTCGGTGTACAGATCGAACAACTCGATCGGAACGTCCCGTTCGTCGGACACAATTTGCCGGTGTCCGATTTGTGCCAGCATGTTCTGAATCGAGTTCAGGCGATCGTCGAGCGCCGACAGCTTTTCGGGCGTCTCGTGAACGGTTTTCGATTCCCGGGAATCGACCGGCCGAGTCTGAGGGGAGGCGTCGTCGAGCGATTCGAGATCGAGACCCGTCGAGAGGTTCGCCATTCGACTCGGATTGTTCGTCTCAGAATATCCTTGCGCACACGCGCTGACTTCGATTTCGATGCGAGGTTTCGACCAGGGGAACAACCGCCTGTGCGGAATCTCGCGAGATTCCAGAACTACGGCGTCGAGACCGAGCGATTCTCGCACGATCCGCATTGCCGATTCCATGTCGGGCGCTCGAAAAGTCTGAATCTGGTTCATCAATATGTCATCCTTTGAAACAATCAGGCGGTCGCGGTGTTCCAATAAGCGGTCGGTTCCGATACCAGTTGGTCCAGTTCGACGAACAATTCAACGCGGGTTTCACGTGTAATTTCCTGTCGGCTGAGAACCGCCAGGCGGGGAAGTTTTCGTTCGGTCAAAAGTTTCAACGCCGCTCGCAGTCGTCCGCCGCACAACACCACCGGCTGGTGGCCTCCGGCGATCATCCGGTCGCATTCGTCTTCGAGCCGCGCGAGCAGGTCGTGCGTCTGAAGTTCTGAAAGCTGTAACAGCGGGACGTCGTCCCGCTCGCGAATCGATTCGGCCAGTTGTTGTTCGACCTCGGGAGAGAAAACAATTGCATGCAGTGCGAGCGTAGCTCCCCGATACTGCTGGCAGATCAACCCACCCAGCGCGATGCGCACCGTTTCGGCCAATTCCGACGCCGAGACGCTGCGAGAGACTCCGTCGCTCATCACCTGCAGAATCGTTTCGAGATCCCGAATCGGGACCCGTTCCCTGAGCAGATGCTTGAGCACCTGATGAATCAGTCCGGGCGACAAAACCCTCGGTACGAGTTCCTCGATCGTGCGCGGCGAACGCGATTTCTGGCGGTCGATCAATTCGTGGACGTGTTGCCGGGTCAGCAGTTCTCCGGCGTGTTCCCGCAGGATTTCACCGAAGCGAATTGCAATTGCGGTGGACGGTTCGACGACGCGGTATCCCAGTTCGCGGGCAGTTTGTTCTTGTGACTGTTCGATCCATTTGGC
>DATKCB010000514.1:0-2962 GCA_035513495.1 Planctomycetaceae bacterium
ACTGACCTCCAACAAGGCCGCCTCGACCGAGATCGTCCGCAGTTCGGGACTCGAAGATGGTGAGCTGGACGTGTTCACCGAACTGGCGGAATCCTACTCCGTGCACTGATGTTGCGTTCACTATCACGAAATCGGAAAGGAAACGACCGTGGCGTTAAATGTTTATCAGGAATGGCTGGGGATCCCGGAGGACCAATGTCCTCCAGATCACTACACCCTGCTGCGGCTCGTCAAATTCGAGGACGATCCCGAGAAGATCCAGGCGAACTACCGAAAGCTGAACGCGCATGTCCGAAAGTATGCGACCGGACAGCATGCGAAGGAATCTCAGAAACTGCTGAACGAAATCGCCAAAGCGATGCTGTGCCTCAAGGAGCCCGGCACCAAACGAGCTTACGATCAATCGCTCGGACGCGAGTTCGAGGAAGAAGAGGACCTGCTCGGACGCAAGTCGCTTTCGCAGACGCTCATCGACGAAGGCCACGTCTCGACCGATCAGATGAACGAAGCCGAAAGCTTTGCCGACGCGCGCGGCCTTTCGCTGAGGGACGCCGTCGTACAAATGAAGCTGGTCGATGCCGAAACTGCCACCCGTGCCTACGCGGCGGAACTGGGAGTCGAGTTCGTCGACTTGAACGAAACGCTCCCCGACGATTCGGTGCTGGATATGGTTCCTCGAAACCTCGTCAAGATCAATACCTTCATTCCGCTTTACATCGAAGACGACCAGCTCGTGATCGCCGCGGCAGACCAACCGGCAGAAGATCTCGTCGACGAACTCCGGTTGCGATTCGGAATCCCGCTGCGTTACTGTCTCGCGACCCCGCTGAACGTCAATCAGGGGATCTCCAAATACTACGCTCCCGGAATGCGTGAGACGGCCGTCGATCCTCCCTCGCGGGGAGGAGAACCTGCAGCGGAACCGAAACAGAAGAAAAAAGTCGAGGCCAAATCCAAAAAAGTACCCGACGAGAAACCCGTCAAGATGACAACCAGAGAAGCAGCGGAAGAGAAAGCCGATCGCAAGCAGATCGCGATCGTGATCTCCTGCTTCTCCATCACGTTTGCATATCTGCTGGGTAATTTTGCGATTCAACCGCTCCTGAATCTCGATCCTCTGTTTAATTATCTGATCATGATCCTGATTGCTGGACCGATCAACGCCTGGGTCTGGCTGGTCTACATGAAAAAGAAATAGGGTCGCCGCTGCCAAGTCTCAAACTGTACCACGGAAAAATCGATCGGAACTTCGATGTCTGCACTCAATCGTCGCGACTGGCTTGCTGCTTCGGGCGGATTGCTCGCTGCGGGGGCGTATGCCGCCTCCACCTCGGCGGATGTCCGCTCCGAGAAATCTCCGTTCGGATTCTGCCTGAACACGAGTACGATCCGCGAACAGAAAATCGATCTGGTCACCGAAGTCGAACTCATCGCCAAAGCGGGTTACGACGGGATCGAACCGTGGATGCGGGAACTCGAGCAGTATCAGAAAGATGGCGGAAATCTTCGCGATCTGCGCAAGAAACTCGAAGACCTCGGTTTGTCAGTTGAGAGCGCGATCGGGTTCGCGAAGTGGCTCTCCGACGACGACGAGGAGCGGAAACAGGGTCTCGAACAAGCCAAACGAGACATGGATCTGCTGAGGCAGATCGGAGGCAAGCGAATCGCCGCTCCGCCGACCGGGGCGACCAACAAGCCGGGGCTTGAGCTGGCGAAGGCTGCCGAGAGATATCGGGCGCTGCTCGAACTCGGAGCGGAAATGGGGATCATCCCACAACTCGAACTGTGGGGGTTTTCGCCAAACCTCTCGCGGCTGGGTGAAGTCGCCTACGTCACGGCTGAAGCGGGACATTCCGACGCCTGCCTGCTGCTCGACGTCTATCACATCTACAAAGGAGGCTCGGACTTCGCGGGCCTGCGGATGATCAACGGGCACGCCATGCACGTGCTGCACATCAACGACTATCCCGCCAATCCTCCCCGCGAGTCGATTAACGACCGCGACCGGGTTTATCCCGGAGACGGCATCGCCCCGCTGACCGAGATTCTGAACACCCTTTACAATTCGGGCTACCGGGGTACGCTCTCGCTGGAACTGTTCAATCCCGAATACTGGAAGCAGGACGCCGAACTCGTTCTTAAAACGGGACTCGAAAAGATCAAGGCCTCAGTGGCGGCGGCGTTCGCATAGGAAATCGTACGACGGGAACATTTTCGCGTCGTACGAAAGCGGGATCTGACTCGACAAATCCCCTGAAATTGACCACAATCAGCGTGGAAACTTCATTATTCCCAAGATTCCTCCATAAAGCCGAAGTCATGTCCGAAGAGCATCAAATTTCCGAATCCTCCGTTGCTGTCGCCGAAGACGTTCACGCCGGACATCACACCGCTGAGCCGTTCGACGATCATTTCGACCCGCGCGACATCGACGCGTTTTCCGAGGAAGACACCGAAGCGGGCGCCGCAATCGGCAAGATGCTCACGATCTTTTTCTTCTACACCGTCCTCGTGATGGCGCTCTCGACGGCCGTGACCTACTACTGGATCAGCCTCGAATAGAGGCGATCTTCAGGCTGTGGTACAGGCAGAGTGCGACCGCCGTGGCGTCCGCGACGTCGTTCGGCTCGAGGATTTTTTTGAGTCCCAGTTCGCGCTGCACGGCCAACTGAACCTGCTCTTTTCCCGCCGCTCCGCTGCCGGTGAGCAGTTTCTTGATCTGACGGGGGGAATAGTCGATCACGGGTATTTTCCGCTCTCCTGCCAGCATCAGAATCGCACCCCGCACGTGCGCCATCTTAATCGTGGTCCGGGGATTCTCGGGCATCGCGTAGACCTGCTCGATCGCGAGCGACCTCGGCTCGTACTCGTCGAGCAGTTCGCGGATGCCCGTCCCGATTTCGCAGATCCGCTGAGCGAGCGAACCGTTTTTATCCGACCGGATCACACCTCCCTCGACGAG
>DATKCB010000515.1:0-3176 GCA_035513495.1 Planctomycetaceae bacterium
GAACACACGCCGGGACGCACTCGAGTTGCTGGAGCGAAATACCGGCAAACCGCTATGGTCGCAGAAGTGTGAGGCAGGCGTCACTGGCCTTCCGCTGATCAAAGGAAATCAGGCGTACCTGTTGATCAGAAATGGGGAGCTGTGGCAACTCGACTTGCAGACGGGCGAGATTCAGGAGCGGCTCAAATTCCCCCGGCCCGTCAGTTCCGCACCGGCGTTCATGACTGAAAAAGAAGAATCGCTGGTCGTTGTGGGCGATCTCGAGGTCGCATATCAAATCGGACTGCAACCTTTAACGATCGAGCAGGTGGTTTTTCTGGGACACGGTCCCGGTTCGATCGTCGCGCCGTTGCTGCGAATGGGGCCGTTCGTATTGTTCGCGGAAAACGATCGCGCCAACTCGTGCCGCTTGCGCGTACTCGACTCGCGGAACTCCGAAAATCGATTGAAACAGGTGGCCGAAACGCGAATTCCCGGAAACGTCACCGACCGGCCCATGATCCGCGGACGACAGCTCTTCGTACCCGCGAATCCCGAACAGGTGTTTGCCCTGACGGTCTCTGCCGAGGACGGTCAGCCTCCCATTGTGCCTGTCGGAAGTTATCAGGTTTCGAACGGGCGGAACACACCCGTATATCTGTTTACCGGCCCCGATGGATTGCTCTGGATGGGCTCCAGCGGAGTGCGCAAACTCGAACTTGAGACGGACGCACTCAACGCCGACACCAACACGGCCGCGCCGGGTCTGGCGACGCAACCGCTGCAGATGATCGGCGAGCGAATCTTCGCGGCGCGCCGTCCTCCTTACGGACGTTCGGTCCGTTTTTCTCGTCTCGATCGTAACACCTTTCAGGCCAGTTGGCTGACCAGTCTGGGCGGAAGCGTGCAGGAAACCACAACGAATTCTGCCGGGGAATTGATCTGTCTGCTCGAATCGGGTGACGTGTTTCGCATCCGGGAATCGCAGCTCGCCGATGACCCGTTTCTGCTGCAACGCAACGCGCAGATCGAATACGACGAATTGCTCGAAACTGCTCCGAAAGCGTCTCGGTTGAGCGATGGGCGATTGTCCGTTCTGACGAACGGGAAAACGCCAAAACTCATTCTGATCAGGAACAGCGGGCAGATTCAGTCGGAGCTGGATCTCCCGGAGCCGGCCGTCGCTCCGGCGGTGGATCTGGCGGAAGGGATCGTCGTGCCTCATGCGGGTCGTCTCGCGTTTTATGCGACCCGCACGACGGGGAACGAGGATTTTCTACTGCCGGTCGTCGAAGGCAAAACAGTCCCCTGGTCTGTTCTGCTTCGGCTGAATGACACCTCTCTGCTCACCGTCGACGTTGAAGGTCAGATGCGTCTGCTGCAGTATCGCGTGCAGCCGGTCAAGCACCTCGCCGAAGTCGGAGAGTATTCACTGAAGTCACCCCTCAGTTTTGCACCGGTGTTGACTGCCGCGGGAGACATCCTCGCAGTCTCTTCGGAAGGACGACTGCTTCGCATGGACTCTCAAACCTTGTCCGCTCGCGATGAGATCAAGCTCTCTCCGGCTCCGCGCAATGCAGTCTGGAGCGTGGGTGAAAGTGCCTTCGTTCAACTGGGAGAAGAGTCGCTGGTCTGCTTCACTCAGGGCGAACAAATGGCCGAAGCGTGGCGCGCTTCGCTCGAAGGAAAATCTGTGGCGGGAGCGCCCTTCCTGCGGGACGATTATTGGATTGTTCCTCTGCGGGAAGGGGAAGTCGTGTTTCTCTCGCAGGCCGAGGGGAAGGTCCTCGGGCGTCACCAGATCAACGGGATGCCTTCGGGAGGCGTCGTCCAGGTTGGCCAGAAGTTGCTCGTTCCCACGGTGGATGGATCGTTGCTGCTCGTGCCGGACGGAACGGAGGGGGGACAATGAGCTACTCAAGTCTTTGTACTCTGCTTGTCTGTTTCTGCGTGGTCGGCGCAGAGGACGCACGCGGTCAGGACGCAGCCGCCGCGACCGAACCGGAGAGTGAAAGCCGCTCCAGCGTGAGCGATCTGCCGCTGTTGGAAGACATGAAAATTCCGACGATGGACACGCTCTTGAACGAGGATCCCGTCGATTGGATCATTCTGAAAATCGGACGAGTGATCGTCTCCCGGCCGATCAGCCCGCGCCCGAATACGCTGATTCAGTTGGAGAAAGAACTCGATAAACTCCGCCTGCAGCCGCTCAGCGGCGATGCCGGACAACGCGCCCAGCAACTCAACGAACGCAAGAAGTACATGTTCGTCAGCGGAGGGTTTCTGGGAGGAGGAGCGTCGCCCGAATTCCTCGTTGCCGTCGACAAGATCGAAACGATCTGGCATCACGAAGACCTGATCGTTAAGCGGATCGATTTGCTGTTGAATGCCGGTGAATTGGACAAAGGGTACGAACTGCTCGTCGAGTTGAGACGGATCAAATCCGATTGGCCCGGATTGGCCGACGAACACAAGAAACTGTTCTCGCTCGACGGAAAACGTCTGTTGGATGATGGGAGACCTTTCGACGCATTGGTCCGTTTCGAGGACCTGTTCCTGATTCAGAAGGATTATCCGAATCTGGAGGAACATCTCGGACAAGCGACCGACGCCCTGATTGCCGAATCGGTCAACGACAACAACTTTCGACGCGGACGGCATTTTCTGCATCGGCTCGAAAGCCGGATTGAGAATCACCCCGTGATTGCCAAATGGACTCAGACGCTGCAACAACAGATGGAGGCGAAGCTTGCCGAATCGCAGGCGGCGTTCGAGAAAAAAGAATTTGCCTCGGCGGTTGAACTGGCCCGCGATGCCACTCGGATCTGGCCCTACGACACGGCGCTGCTCGAATTCCACCGCCGACTGAATCGACGCTATCAGGGTCTTCGAGTGGGTGTATTTCGCACGGCCGGATCCGAACACGCCTACCCGTTACCGCTCCCCAGCGACGAACGCTACAAAGCGCTCACCCAACGCTCGCTCTTCGAGATTATGTCTTACGATGACACGCCGCGCTACCGGACTCCCTGGGTGGAATACTGGGAACCGACCGAACTGGGCCGGAACCTGGAACTGCGGCTGCAAACGGGTTTCGATTACTGGAACTCGCAAGAGTCGATCACGGCCATGACGCTCGCCCGCGCGTTTGTGAACCAGCTCCAACCGGGCCACGAAAACTATGATGAACGACTGAG
>DATKCB010000516.1:0-5487 GCA_035513495.1 Planctomycetaceae bacterium
GAAAGCCGAAAGCGGAAAGCGGGAGCGGGGGCGGGAATGTCAAATGTCAAATGCCCGATAGGATCTCTTCGCTTCGTCGTTGAACCCTAAACCTTGAACCTTTCGCCCCATCCCATGAACACCGATCAGCTTGCCGACAAACCCCGACGACTCGCCGCCACCCTCAAAGTGACAGACTCCCAGCTCGTGCTGGCGGAAAGCTGCACGGCGGGGCTGGTTGCGTCCACGCTGGCGTCGGTGCCGCGGATCTCAGAGCATCTCTGCGGTTCGATGGTCGTCTATCAGATTCCGACCAAACTCGCCTGGCTCGAACCGGATATCGAGATCGACGAGACCAACGTCGTCAGCGAGGAAACCGCTCTCGCGATGGCTTGGGGTGTACTTCTGAAAACTCTCCACGCGACTGTCGCTGCGGCGATCACGGGCCACCTCGGCCCGAATATCGAATCGCCTGATCTGGACGGTGTGGCGTGGATCGCGATTGTGGATCGGGAGGGGAAAACGTATTCGGAGCGCTTAGAACTGGCACGTCCTGATGCGGATCGTTTTCCGGACGGTGTTTCGCTGCGATTGTTTCGGCAGCGGGAGGCTTGTGGGTGTTTGATCGAGCGGATCGATCGGTTTATCGGGAGGGCACAATAATCATGCTGCGTTTTTCGTTAGGTTCAGGTTTCCAATTCATATCGTAAAAAAATGGCTTTTGAAACTCGATCTCCTGATATCCCGGCCAAGTTGCGTAACAATATTGGACACGAATTAATGGATAATCGGTGCGATAATCTTCGTATGTGTTCGTCACCATCTGATAACGATGATTCTTCGTGTCGTAAACAAATAGCACAGCCGACAAACCGACGATAGAACACATAGAAGCGAGCCACCAACGAGGAGTGTTTCTAGCAAGGGCTAACGAGATCAGGGAGCCTACGAGTAATGAGAAACAGGGCCACGCAGGCACCAAAAGACGAGACCATTGATCAAGTGGCATAAGTTTTCCAGATTTGGCCCAAGGCGGATAAGCCCATTTGTATATTATGAAAAGCCACAAGCATGTCGAAGCTGCGAAATACACAAAGACGAGAAACGAAATCAAAAATCTCGTCTGTGTTACCTGAACTGAGTATTTGGATTCTCTTTTCACAATCCATCTCACAACATTGAATGACAGATTCTATCTTATCAGTCGAATCGGAATCGACTCAAGACGCATTTGAATTCAATGAAAAATGTGCTGTAAGGATTGAACTTCAATTTCAAGATAGCCAACACACCACACAAAGCTCTTGCTCTATTTTTTCTCAAACAGCCTCTGCAGCGCCACTTCATACCGCGGATAATTCGCCTCGACAGAATACTTCTCCGCGGCCGTCACCCGGGCGGTCGCTCCGAGGTTGCGGCGGAGTTTTTCGCTTTCAAGCAATCGTTCGAGGCAATCGGTCCATTCCTCATCGGTCGCAGCCAGAAAACCGTCGGTGCCGTGCGTCACGATCGTCGCGTTGACGCCGACCGGGGACGCGACGGCGGGCATGCCGACCGCCATGTACTGGATCAGCTTCAGTCCGCATTTGTATTTGTCCCACTCATCCGTCATGAACAGCGGCATCAGACCGATGTCGATCTCCCGCAATTGATCGACCTCGTTGTGTTTGTCCCATGCGACCGGGTGGACGTTGACACCGGTCAGGTCCAGGTCGGCCAGCGGGCCGGCGTCGGGGACGATCACGCGGAATTCGAACTCGTGCGTTTCGGCCAGTTTTCGCAGTGCCGGAGCAGCAACCGCGAGATATTTCAGGTTTCCCGTCGTGCCGATCCAGCCGATCCGGACGGGACGACCCGCCGCGGCCGACCAGTCCTTTTCCGGATAGGCTGCCATCTCGACGCAGGTCGGAATCAGGAGAGTCTGCTCGTTTCGCTGTTTCGCCCACGCTTCGAGTTCGGCGTTTCCGCAGATGATCAGATCGGCCATCGCTGCCAGCCGCTCGAACTTTTCGGGATAGCGGAGAAATACGCCGTCATCCAGATCGAGCACGATTCGCCGCGCGCTCTTGCGGAACCACTCTTCGATGAACGCACTGGGATGGTCGAACACTTCCCGCTCAATGATCACGATCTCGTCCCGCCGGATGCGCGATTGAACGTAGTGCAGAATCCGCACGAATCGCTTCAACAACTGGCTTGGACGAAAACCGAGCCAGGGAATCCAGTCGTACTTCTGGGGAAAGCTGTCGGCAATCCGGCAGCGGTGTCCCGACCGGCGGAGGCATTCCGCAAACGGATACATCCGAAACCGGGTCGCGGGCGCTCGATCGCCGGAAGTCAGCATCAGAATCTTCATCGGGCGGTTACTCAGAATTTGAATTCATGACGCGGCGTCGAAACAGATACTCATTGCAACCGCTGCCGGGAGTGGTTTCCATGGCGGCGAGTTCGAATTCGCGTTCGTGAAAATAGGTGAAAACTTCTCCGGGCCGGGCCACCTCGAAGGGCCAGCCGCCGACCCAGTCCACGAGATCGTGCCACCAGTTCATTCCACGGGGCCGGTCTTCGTTCCACCAGCGGCTCAGCGGAACGAGGGGATTCCGCAGCGTCACCAGGCGCAACAGCATCGCCAGAACCGTCAGAATCATCCGGCAAAACGCCCCCCAGAGAAAAATGCCGACGACGTACAACGGCTGCACGAATCCGGGCAGCTTGTTGTAAATCCGTTTGATCGCCGACCAGACGCGCGACGTAAACCCCTGGTCGTTGTAGATCGCCACCACAAAATCGCCTCGCTCGGCCACGAGCGGGATCAACAGATCGATCGCGTTCCACATCCGTCCCGTGTGATGGACGACACCCCACGAATAGACCACATCGAACTGACCGAGTTGATTGAGAAAGTCCTCATCGAGAATCGAGCCTTCCAGCACTTCCCATCGTTCGTCAGGTACTTCTTCGCGTTCTTGGAGAGAGCGGGTACAGGCGACGCTTTCGGGATCGAGATCGAACGAGACGACCGTGGCGCCGAGCCTCCGCGCGCACAGGCTGAACAACCCGCTGCCGCTTCCGGCATCGAGAAACCGCACGCCTTCCAGTTCGGTTCGCCGCAAGAGTTTTTGGAGCGACTCAGAGGCTTGATCAATGTCCGACTCGGTCAGTTGACACTGGAAGTTCTTCCAGTTTCGGCCAAATGAGAATCGGGGCTCTGGTTGAGTCATGCTGCGGAAACTATGGAGAAAAGTCGGATCAAAAGGGGAAACGGCGAGTCAATCAATGTTGATCGTACGCTACCGCAGGTTTCTCCGCCTTTAGCGGAGGCGCGAACCAGATGCTCGTGTCTTTCAGGATCTCGCGTGCGGCCAGGTCGTAGCACGAGCCGTCGGGGAGGGCGATGTAGTCGGGCCGCCCCGGAAAGACCGGCAGGTGGCGGTCGTAGAAGTGGACCTTGCCTCGTCCGACAATATCAGCGATCGACTTCTGGACAATCAGCGCGGTCGCCTCGTCGATTCCGATCCCCAGCAGTTGAGGGTAATGGGTCATCAATTCGGTCATATCCTGTTGGCGTTTCCGCTGGGAAAAGTGCTGGTCGATCGCGACGCCGCTGAGGAAGCCGAGTCCGCCCCGTTCGTAACCGGGAGCCCTGATCCGGAAATTCCCGATCGGCGTCGCACGGGCGAGATAGCGGGCTTGAATTGACGCGCCCGCCGAGGAGCCGCCGATCACGCCGCCGCGCCGGAGAACCTCTTTCATCAGCTTGTGTGCCGTTGTTCCGTAATAGGAGTCGGCGAAGTTCCACTGGCGGCCTCCGCCGAACCAGATCCCGGTCGCGTGTCTGAGCGGTTCGAGAAACTCCTCGTCGCCGTTGGCTTTGTCGCGGTCTTTGGTGTGGATGAACGTGGTGTGTTTGACTCCCATTTTCTTCCAGGCTTCGACGGTACTCTGTTTCTTCCCGACGTCATCCCGTTCCTCGCAGGGAATGTAGACCATCCGGGCATGTTCCTTGCCTCCGGCGAGTTCGATGAATCGCTCCATCAGTCCGCTCGGCATCCCACCCCCGCCGACGATCACGAGCGTTCCGTTCTCGACATGCGGAATGCTCGGGTTTTCGGGGGGAAACGGTTCGAGGGTCCGGTCGATCGCGTCGCGCCGCCATTCGGTCAGATCGATCAGATCGAGTTCGGGCCGGGGGGACTGAGGATGCAGCTCGACAATGGTCTGAACTCGAATCGGCTGGCGTTCGTTGGCCATCAGCAGAAACGTCGCTTCTCCCGTCCCGCGCATGAACATCTTCCGCCCGTCGAGGACCAGCAATCCCTCTTTCCTGAGTCCGATCCCGACCGAGCGGGGATGGACGGCAAGCATACTCAGCAGGTGACCGCGTAGAGCAGGGGAGTCTTCGTAATCGGACAGAATCGCAGTGTCGTACACAAGATTCAGCCCCCTCTCGATTCGAGCCTGATCGTTGTGGACTGCAATCGCGAACTGCCCCATCATCGCGGCGGAATGTCCGAGGGCAATAATCGTGCCTCCGCCCTCTAGGTGTTTCGCGAGCAGATCGTGAATTTTCGCCTGTTGTTGCCTCAGAGTTTCCGGGAACGACTGAGAGGCAATCCAGCAGAAGACGTCGCACTTCTCGAGCAGTTTCTGGAGTTGGCACTCAAAATCTTCCGCGACCGTCTCAAAGGTCTTGGACTCGCTCTGTTCCTCCAAAAACTTATCACAGGCTTCGAGCAGAGAAGCATCCGCAGGAAGATCGTGGACAAAGACGATGTGCTTGTCCTTGAGGAGGTTCTGGGGGAGATCCTTCAGACAGTCCGCGTTGTTCCAGCTCGATCCCAGGACGATCTGGCCGTTGATCTTCAGTTTCGCGGGCCAGTGTTCGAACTTCTCGTCGAAGACCTGGGCGTGTGCCAGTTGCGACAACCAACCCAGACAAATCACAAAGAAGAAAGCGGTTCGGCTCACTGTTCCAGACGCTTTCTCGCCTTTTCCAAGACGTCTTCCGCAGGAATCGCCGTTACCTTCCCAGAACGCAGTTCATCGAGGCGTCGGGTTGCTTCATTGGCCCAGAGACGGTCGATGTCCGGATCTGGCGGGGTTAACGTCTTTAGCAGGAAATCGACGACCACCACCCGATCCTCCGCAGAGAGAGTCGCAGCTTCGTCGATGATCTGTTGTGCGTTTGACATGCTTGACTCCGAAACCTGAGGTGATCCAAGTAAGTCTATTCTGAAGTAATGCGACGATCAAATGGAGATTCTTGTTTTCTGTTCAGCGATTCCCCAGTTCCTCGTTCGCTTTTATGCTCCTTTTTTCCGGTTCTTTCACATACATCGTCAGCACCGCGAGGTCGGACGGGGTGATTCCGCTGACGCGGCTCGCCTGTCCGATGTCGCGCGGTTTGATCCGCGAGAGTTTATCGCGGGCTTCGTGCCGAAGCTGCGTGCAGATCGAGTAGTCGAACCAGTCGGGAATGTTCAGCGACTGGACCTTCCGCTGTTTCTC
>DATKCB010000517.1:0-3972 GCA_035513495.1 Planctomycetaceae bacterium
CGACCAGCATGTCCTACTTTCAAGCTCGAAATTCTTCGGGCAAACCGGACAAAAAAAATCCGGATTTTTTTGTGCAGCTCATCTTCTGGAATCCGCTGAGGCAGAAGCGTGCCTCAACCGAATGGAGTTTGCACATCGAGACCGTGTTCGGGATAATAGATTTTCGTAACACTTCAGCCGAATGGCGGGAGGACACGTAGGACGGACTTGTAGCCCGTCCGAGATCACTTTCGACCGTTCAGACGGGCTACAAGCCCGTCCTACATCACTTGGCTGAAGTGTTACAGATTTTCAAGATCACCCCAAGCTCACTCATCGTTCGATTGCGAGTTCGTCATGCCTCATTCGAGTCCTTCAAACAACCTGAATCGCCGCTCCTTTCTGACCCGATCGTCCCTGGGATTGGGAGGAATTGCAGCGATGTCGATGCTCGACTCCGCCTGGGCGGTCCCCCAACAGACGACGCTTGGAGGTCTGGAAGGGTTTCCGCAGATTCCGCCCAAGGCAAAACGAGTCATTTTTCTGTGCATGGCGGGTGGTCCTTCACATCTGGAAACCTTCGACCGCAAACCCAAACTTGACGAGATGGACGGTCAGCCGATGCCGGACTCGTTCACGAAGGGACAGCCCATCGCCCAGTTGCAGGGACAAGAACTCAAATGTCTCGGAGCGCGATTCCCGTTTCATCAGCACGGAGAGTCGGGGCAGGAGATCTCCGACATTCTGCCCCATACGGCGAGAATCGCCGACGACATCTGCATCGTGCGTTCGATGCACACGGATCAGATCAATCACGATCCCGCCCATACCGTCATGAATACCGGAACGTCGATTTCGGGCCGTCCGAGTATGGGCTCCTGGATCACGTACGGTCTGGGAGCCGAGACGCTTGATCTGCCGGGTTTCGTGGTCCTCACCAGTGTGGGAGGGAGGAACCCCCAACCGATCGCCTCGCGTCAATGGGGCAGCGGTTTTCTCCCGAGCCGTCATCAGGGGGTCGAATTCTATTCGCAGGGAGATCCAGTGCATTACGTGCGCAATCCCCCCGGCGTTTCTCGCGAACAGCAACGGCGACTCGTCGCCACCGTCGGCCAGTTGAACGAATTGCGAAACCGGCAAGTCGCGAATCCCGAAATCGAAACCCGGATCGCGCAGATGGAACTCGCGTTCCGCATGCAGCAGAGCATCCCCGAGCTGATGGATTTCTCCGATGAACCCAAGCATGTGTTAGCACAGTACGGAACGGAAGGAAGCGACGGATCGTTTGCCGCGAATTGTCTGCTCGCGCGACGACTGGCGGAGCGGGGTGTGCGTTTCATTCAACTGTACCATCGAGGCTGGGATCATCACGGAGATCTCGTCCAGTACATGAAAGTCTGCTGCGGGTTGTGCGACGGTCCGAGCGCCGCACTGGTCGAAGACCTCAAGGTCCGTGGGATGCTGCAAGACACGCTCGTGATCTGGGGAGGTGAGTTCGGCCGCACGCCGATGTTCCAGGGGAAAGGAAAGGATCCCGGTCGCGATCACCACATCAAGGGGTTTTCGATGTGGATGGCCGGTGCTGGAGTCAAAGGGGGTATGACCTACGGAGCGACCGACGAACTCGGATACAAGGCCGTCGAGAATCCGGTTCACGTTCGGGATCTGCACGCCACGATCCTGCACCTCCTGGGGATCGATCACAAGCGATTGTCGGTCAAGTATCAGGGACTCGACACGCGGCTGACGGGCGTCGAACCGGCTCGGGTTTTGAACGAAGTGATTGCGTGATGAACCGGTTGACGAGGTCGAATCGGGAGTCCTTCCGTTCTGGTTCGCAGAATTGTTCAGAAGTTCCGAATCCGAATTGTCTGAGATCCTCTTTAACGATGCACGAAAATTTGAAATTTACCAATAAACGCCCGACGGTAAAGCGATTTTTGAAGGGGTCGAGCCGTCTTGAGTGAGCGGGAGCATTCAGCGGTGAATCGGAGAATCTCCAAACCGGCGGTTTGAAATCGTGCGCGCGAGCGGCTACGATTCTGGAAGTGTCAATCGTCCCGAGCCGAACATTTCGATTGAGATGCCCCGCAGGCCAATGACAAGGACCAACCCACCGAAAGGAACCACACACAATGAAGTTACCTCATTCTTTTTTTCCGCGTGCGGCCCTGGCGCTGATCGGATGCGTCGTGCTCCCGCTTTCGTCTGTGCAGGCTCAAGATGAAGCAGCCAAAGCCGAAGGCCCGAAATTCAAAGTCAAAATCACAAATCTCGAAAACCCGAGTGGTGTGGCCGTCGATCCCGCGACGGGACACGTCTTCGTGGCCAGCCGCTACGGTGTGTATCGATACGACCCGGCCAAGCACACTGAAAATGTTCCCAAGGGTGAAAAGATCAGTCTGGCCATTTCCGGCTATCCGACCGACGTCTACGGAAAAGGGCCCATGTACAACATCGGTCCGCTCGGTCTCGCGATCAGGGGAACGTGGCTGATCGTAGGTGACGGCAGCCGCGTCGACGGTGAAGAACTCGTACGCATCTACGACATCAAACCGGAAATGAAAGCCGACGACGTGCCGGTCAAGGAAGACGCGGCCGCATTCACTCTCGGTCCGATCAAGGCCGGTGATGTTTCCGAGAAAGGGGAAGGCAATTACTACGGAGTCGTCACAATCGGCGACAACATTTACATCACCTCCAACGGCGACGACACCAAAGGCTGGATTGTGAGATCCGAGATCAAAGAGAACACTCCCGGAGAATTGACCGGATTCATCGCGACGAAAGAAGTCCTCGAAGTCGACGCGCCTGCCGCCGCGACCGTCAGCCCCGATGGAGCGGAACTGGTTGTTTCGCAGATGGGTGAAGTGAACGTACCCGACGACAGCCTGCTCACGTTCTACAATCCTGCTGACGGCAAGCTGATTCGCTCGCTCGAAACCGGACTGTCGGACATCGTCGGACTGGCGTACAGCCCGAAATCGAAAAAGCTGTACGCGACCGAATTCTCGTGGGTCGATCCCACGAAAGGTGCGCTGTATCGGCTCGATATCGAAGGTGACAAGGTCACGCCGGTCAAGATCCTCGAGCTCGACAAACCGGCCGGACTCGCTTTTGACAAGGACGGAAATAACCTCTACATCACCGTCTTCGGATCGGTGAAAGAAGGGGAAGAGTCGGAAGATTCTCCGGGTACTCTGATCGGTGTGGATGCCACCGATCTGTAGGATTCTCGCAGCAGACTCGAAATTCTGACGGGAGCCGTTTCACGGCTCCCGTTTTTTTATCACACTCATACTGCGAAATCATGCAAAGAAACGAACATTGTTCGTTTCCGGCTCTTTTCACTCTTCCACCTTCTACTCTTTCACTACACATTAAACAGAAAATGGCAGATATCGCCGTCCCGCATGATATATTCCTTCCCTTCCACACGCAGTTTTCCTGCTTCTCGAATCGCCTTCTCCGAGCGGTATTCCTCGAGATCTTCGAGCGAATAAACTTCCGCCCGAATGAAGCCTCGCTCGAAATCGGTGTGAATGACGCCCGCCGCCTGCGGACCGGTCGCTCCGATCGGAATGGTCCACGCCCGGACTTCTTTTTCTCCGGCGGTAAAATAACTTTGCAGGCCGAGAACCCGATAAGCGGCCCGTGCGAGTACGGCGAGGGCGGGTTCCGCAAGCCCGACGCTCTCGAGCATCTCGTCCCGGTCTTCCGGTTCGAGTTCGGCGAGTTCGGCTTCCAGTCGGGCGCACACCGGGACGACTTCGCTCCCCTCGGCTTCGGCTTTGTTCCGCACCTTCTGGATGTGTGGTCCGGTTCCTTCCAGGTCGTCCTCGTCGATGTTCGCGACGTACAACACGGGCTTTTCGGTCAGAAACTGAAAACTGTGGAGCAGTTTCTGCTGCTCGGGATCGTTCAACTGCAGAGAGCGGATCGGCTTGTCCGCCTGCAGATGGGCTTCGCACAGTTCGAGGATCGCCAGTCGCT
>DATKCB010000518.1:0-3773 GCA_035513495.1 Planctomycetaceae bacterium
GCATAGTCGAGCATCGGCGCGATGTCCTGTTCGTCTCCCGGAGCCATCACCGTCACGTTCGGGAAGATCCTCATGTAGGACAGGTCGAACACTCCGTGATGCGTCGGACCGTCCGGTCCGCACAGCCCAGCCCGATCGAGACAGAACACGACCGGCAGGTTCTGCAAGGCAACCTCCTGAAAGATGTGGTCGAAACTCCGTTGCAGGAAGGTGCTGTAGATATCGACGATCGGCCGGCTGCCGGCTTTGGCCATTCCGGCGGCGAACGCGACTCCGTGACCTTCGCAGATGCCGACGTCAAAAAAGTTTTTGGGGAAGTCGTCGCGAATTTTCTGGAGGCCGTTCCCTTCGCACATCGCAGCGGTGATGACGGCGACGCGTTTGTCGCGATCGATGGCGGTGTGAATCGCGTCGGCGACTGCGTTGGTGTAGGAGCGGGTTTTGCTCTTTTTGATCGAGACGATTTCGTTGACGTCGTTGCGTTCGAACGGGGGCGGGGCGTGAAACCGTACCGGGTCTTCGCAGGCGGGCTGGAAACCGTGCCCTTTTTCGGTCAGCACGTGCAGCAGAACCGGACCTCGTATGTCCTTGACCAGATCGAGATAGCGGCGGAGCGCTTTGAGATCGTGTCCGTCGACCGGGCCGATGTAGCGGAAACCCATTTCTTCGAACAGCATTCCGCCGTGCAGAAATCCTTTGACGGCATCCTTGAAGCTGGAGAGGACGTGTTCCATCGACTCGCCGACGACCGGAACCTTGTTGAGCAGCCAGGCGACGTCTTTTTTCAGGCCGTTGTAAAACGGAGCGACGCGGGCCTTGTCGAGGTATTCCGCCAGTCCGCCGACGCGGGGACAGATTCCCATCTTGTTGTCATTGAGAATGACCAGCAGATCTTTGTTGAGACCGGCCGCGTTGTTCATCGCTTCGAACACGACACCCGAGGGGAGGGCACCGTCGCCGATCACCGCCACCGATTTGCGGTGTTCGTTGGCATGCACCAGATCGTCTCCCGCCTTGAGTCCGAGCACCGTCGAGACGCTGGCTCCGGCGTGTCCCGTCATGAACAGATCGTAGTCGCTTTCGGTGGGATTAGGATATCCCATCAGTCCGCCTTTCTGGCGGATCGAATGGAATTCGTCGAACCGTCCGGTGATCAGTTTGTGCGGATAGATTTGATGTCCGGTATCCCAGATCAGCCGATCGGTGCGGAAATCGAATTCGAGATGCAGCGCCAGGCAGAGTTCGACCACTCCCAGATTGCTGGCGAAGTGAGCCGATCGGTCGGAGACGACATTGCACAAGGCTTCCCGCATTTCGGTCGCGAGCAGTTCCAACTCAGCGTCCGAAAGATCTTGCAGATCTTGCGGTGAACGGATTCCCGGCAATATTTGAAACGCCATCAGTGATCTCTCTCGATAATGAAGGAAGCCAACGCATCCAAACATTGACCGTTATCGCCGAATGCCTCCAGATGCTCGCGCGCTTCCGCAATCAATTGTTCGGCTCGCTGGCGGCTGACCTCGATTCCCAACAATGAAGGATACGTCAATTTCCCCCGGTCGGCATCCTTGTGAACCTGTTTTCCTGTCTTTTCCACGTTGCCCGATACATCCAGTAGATCATCCGCAATCTGGAATGCCAACCCCACACGTTTTCCGAATTCGTTCAGGTGGTTTCTCCACTCCCACGAGGCGCCGGCCACACGCGATCCGAGGGACAGCGCTGAACATAATAATCGGCCTGTTTTCCGGCGGTGAATCGACTCCAGATGCTCCAGATTCTCGATGCCCGCATTTTCGGCTTCCAGATCGGCGACCTGTCCTCCGACCATTCCGCAGGCACCCGCCGCTGACGCCAGATCGGCACAACAGGCCGCGGCGACTTCGGGGGGCTGAACGTCCTGAGCGATGACCTGAAAAGCCAGCGTGAGCAGGGCGTCGCCGGCCAGAACGGCCATCGCCTCTCCGAATACTTTATGATTTGTGGGTTTTCCCCGCCTCAGATCGTCGTCGTCCATGGCCGGCAGATCGTCGTGGATCAGCGAATACGTATGCACCATTTCCAAGGCGCACGCTACAGGGAGAGCATCTTCGGGTCGTCCTCCACAGGCCTCGCACGCCAGAATCGCCAGGAGCGGACGCAATCGCTTTCCCCCCGCCATGAGAGAATAGTGCATCGCTTCACGCAATTGTTCCGGACATTGCGGTCCCTGGTCGAGATATCCTTCGAGCGCGGCGTCGATTGCAACGCGATATTCTTGCCAGGATTCTTGCAACAAGGTCGTCTCAGACATTCGGGGTGTTCCGTCACCAACAATGGGAATCCGCCCAAAAAAACTCACCGAACGTTAAAATATCGGTTAGAGTGCTGTCTGGCAAGGAGTTTTGAGAAAAAGCGTTCCGAATCTCATGTTCAAGGTGACCCGAAATGAGAATTGACTCCCGATCAATTTTGATGTTGCTGCTCTCGATCTGTTTCGATCGATCGGAGATTTCTGCTCAGCAACCGACCGAACAGGAAGCGACCGCCGCGATTCACAAGTCGGTGACGTTCTTCCGCGAGAACTGTTCGGCAGGAGGCAGCGGCGGGGGCGGGGGCGGATACATCTTTCGGTTGAGTGCCGATCTCTCCAAGCGGGAAGGGGAGGGGAAGGTGGGGCCGACCACCGCCTGGATTGAACCTCCGGCCACGCCCGCAGTCGGAATGGCCTACCTCGAGGCGTGGCAACTTTGCGGAGACCCGTTGCTCAAAGAAGCTGCGCTCGAAACTGCCGAGGCGCTGCTGCAAGGACAAATGCTGTCCGGCGGGTGGACCGAGCAGATCGAGTTCGACCCCGCCGATCGAGTACGCTACGCCTACCGCGTCGATTTGAAGGACACGCCACCCGGAAAGCGGCGAAACGTCACCACATTTGACGACGACAAGTCGCAGTGGTGCGTCCGTTTCCTGATGCAGCTCGACAAGGAATTGAACTTCGAGAACGAGAAGATCCACGAAGCGACGATGTATGCGCTCGATGCCTTCGTGAAAGCGCAATACACGATCGGAGCGTGGCCGCAGCGATACACCGAATTTCCCGAGGCGTCCGAGTCAATGGTTCTTAAGGCGAGTTACCCCGAGACCTGGTCGCGGACTTATCCCGCGGAAAAATATGCCGAGTATTACACGCTCAACGACAACACGCTCAGCGACCTGATCGAAACCATGCTCGACGCGTGGGACATCTATCAGGAGGAGCGATTTCTGAAATCCGCGAAATCGGGCGGCGAGTTCTTGCTGCTGGCTCAACTCCCCGATCCTCAGCCCGGCTGGGCGCAGCAGTACAACCGCGAGATGCAACCCGCCTGGGCGCGCAAGTTCGAACCCCCCGCGATCACGGGCGGCGAATCGCAAGGGGTGATGCGAACGCTGCTGCTGCTCTACCGCCGGACGGGAGACAAAAAGTTTCTCGAACCGATCCCCCGGGCGCTCGCGTACTACAAAAAATCGGTCCTGCCCGATGGACGGATGGCGCGGTTCTACGAACTCAAAACCAACCAGCCGCTCTACTTCACGAAGGACTACCAGCTCACCGACAGCGACGCCGACATGCCGACCCATTACGGATTTAAAACCGGCAACGGTTTCGATCGGATCGAGCGCGAATACAACGAACTCTTGAAGACACCCGCCGACAAGCTCTGGACGCCTCGTCAGAACAACCCGCCTCGATATTCCGACGCGCTCGCGAAACAGGCCCGCCAATTGATTGATGCGCTCGACTCACGCGGAGC
>DATKCB010000519.1:0-13160 GCA_035513495.1 Planctomycetaceae bacterium
CAAACTCACATCGAGAATAAGCTGCTGATTCAGGCGTTCAAATCGACGCTGAGCAGCGAGCAGGAAGCCGTACTCGACAACGCGATGTCGACGATGTTCGACGAACAGATTTCCAAGTTGAAGACTCAGTTCGGCGTGAACACCGATTACGAACTCGAACTCAAACTGCAAGGTGAAAACAGTTCGCTGGCGATGCTGGAGCGTTCCTTCGCCAATGGCGTGATGGCCTTGGAATACCTCCGTTCGAAACAGGGAAAACCTCCCACACCCGCGCGGGTCGAACTGCTCGAATACTACCATCAAATCAAAGACAAGGACTACTCGCATCCGGCGCGCGTCCGGTGGGAACAGATCGAAGTCTCGTTCGGACCGCACGGCGGCAAAGCGGGAGCTTTGGAACATCTGAAAAAGGCGTACGCCGCGCTGAAGAGCGGTGCTGATTTTGCGGAAGTCGCCAAAAAGTATTCGGACGGTCCGGGAGCGGCCCAAGGGGGCTACTGGGATTGGATGCCGGTCGGTTCGCTCGCCAATCAGGAAATCGAACACGCGCTGTTCAACATGCCAATCGGGCGGATCAGCGACGTGTTCGTCGGCGAGACCTCGTATCAGCTTGTCCGCGTACTCGAACGTCAACTCGCCCACTACGATGCCTTCGAGGAAGTCCAGGAAGAACTCAAGGAAAAGCTGGCCGAACAGCATCGCGAAGCCGCGACCGAAAAGGTCATGCAGGAACTCAAAGATAAAGCCACCGTCGTGACGGTGTTCGACCGGCAACAACCCATCCCCGACGACTCGATCACGACGTCCGGCGGAAGTTTGTTCAATCGGCCGATCGTCCCCAACACACCCCGAAACGCCGGACCGGCCGGCGGCGAATTCCTGCAGTCGCCTGCGACGCGGGGCGCGGCACCGGCCTTTCCCTTGAACTGAGATCGTCCAAAAAACGGCAGGTATTGCCGATGGAAATGAAATCGAAAAAAAAGAGGAAAATCAGATTCAATTTGCTGACAACCCCTCTTGACCGCTTCGCAGACATCACCTATTTAAACCACTCACTTCACATCGACCGATCCTCGGTCAACGAGACACAATCCACACCACACACAATTACTGAGACTCCACTTTCTGTACTTCGTTGCGAACCCGGAATCTTCCGTCTGCCCTGGACGTAACTTCCCGATCGCATTCATTCACGGAATCGGAGCTCGCGATTCGACGAGAGAAGGATTCCGGTGTTTCCGGAATATCCTTGTTTCGTGGATGGCGACTCCCTCGCGAATACGAAATTTACCAACACTCTCTGGATCTGTTAGGAGGAAGAACGTTGGGCAAAGCATTTGGAATGATGGCCTGTACGACTGTGGTCGCCGTCGGGCTGTGGATCACCAACGGCGGTGATTCACCAACCAGCGCGGCCGCTGGCATCCAGTCTGCGGGGACCTCCCTCAGTCGGGATACGAATCGCACTCCGGCAACGGAGTCCCACACCGCGGCGAACGACTCGACTGTTCGATCCGGCTATCGGGGAGTGACCGCCGTGCGCGGCCAGTCGCCCGACGAAGGAGAGTATCAGTTCGACGGAACGAGTTCGCAAACGCTCCCGTTCGACTCTCCTGAAAAACGGCAAGCCGCCCAGTTGATCAAGTCGGCACGCCGCGACATTCAGGCCGGGAACTTCGAAGTTGCCCGCAAAAAGGCGCTCGAAGCCCGGGATATCCAGGCTCGTTACGCGCTGTTCGAAGACAACCCTCAACTCGTACTGAGCGAAATCGAACGCCGCACCGGTCAAGTGGCCTACGGTCCCGAATCGTCCAACAGCAAGGTTGTCACTGCCGACGGGACGAGCTCTGCGAACGCTCAAGCTCCGGTTCGCCAGGTCGGTTACACCGCCGGCGCGGCTGGTTCTCCCAAAGATCAGGCTCTGGCGCTGCTCAAAGCCGCCCGGCAGGAAATGCAAGCCGGTCAACTGCTCGCAGCCCGGGAAAAGGCGCTCGCCGCGCAACAACTCAAGGCCACTTACGGATTGTTCGAAGACAATCCCGAATTGCTGCTGGAAGATTTGAATCGCCTCGCATCGCAACAGGCCAACGCGGGTCAACCTGCCGCAGCCAGTTCCGGGAAGCAGGTCGCACAAGGTCTTGTCAAGGACGCGCGGAAGGCTCTGATGGCGGGACAGTACGAATCCGCTTATGAGAAAGCCACCGCCGCGAAGCAGATGAGCGTCACGTTCGATCTGCTGGAAGACCGCCCCGAGTCGGTGCTCCGGGATCTCGATCAGGCACTGGCCGGACAGTCTGCGAAGTCTGCCGAAAACGTGGCTGCTGCCGATTTCCCACCCGCTTCCGCGACGGATCGGTCCGAGATCGAGCGCGCCCGCGGATTGGTTCGCGAAGCTCGCGCGGCGCTCGCTGCGGGACACGTCGATGAAGCGTGGGCCAAGGCGTCTGCGGCAGAACAAATGAATGTTGCGTTCGGAGTGGTGGAAGATCGCCCCGAGCTGATTCTGACACAAATCGAACAGATGCAGTCGGGAGCCGCTTCGGAAATTCAACAGGCTGTGTCTTCGTCCGCCAACGCTCCGTTCCCGGCGGAATCCTTCGCTGCCGGAACGAACCCGACCGCTCAGGCGAAATCGCTGGTGTTCAAAGCCCGCCAGGCCATGGAACAAGGACAATTCGAGGTTGCCAGGGAACTGGCTTCGCGAGCCTACCAGTTAGACGCCGTTTACGGTCCGGTCGACGACCGCCCGGAACTGGTACTCGCCGAACTGGATCAGCAGAAAGCTCCGAAAACCTCGGCCACCGATCCGCTCCCCGCTCGCCGGGTTGCTGCGGCCGCGCCGCGCGTCGAACCGGTCTATCCGGCAGGAATGTCGGCTGACAAACTGTACGAAATCGGGATGTCTCACCTGAGTGGTGGAAATCCGGCGGCAGCTCGCGAAGCGTTTTTGATGGCTTACAAGAGCGGGGACCAACTCTCTCCGCGACGCCGTCAGCAGGTTCAGGACTTCCTCCGCGAACTGACTCCCGAGTCGGTTGGGAAGATCCAGCTTGCGGCGAGCCAAGGAACTGTTCCCAACCAGCTCGATCTGGTCGAACAACAGCGTGCCATTCAATACGACCGGCTGCGGTCGGAAGTGATGAACGCCGTGTTCCGCGCCGAACGATTGAAAGAAGACGATCCCGATCAGGCACTCTCGGTACTCGATCAGGCTTTGTCCAACGTCGAAACTTCGGAACTGGGCGAAGAGGCCGCCAAAAGTCTGATCAACAGCATCCATCGGACGCAGGCGTCGGTTTCCGCTTACAAAGAGCAACAGGCTCCGCTGCTCGAAATGAAACGGAGCAACGAGGAAACTCTGAGCTACGTCGAGAGCCGGATCGGAACGAAAATCCGGATCGAGCAGGAACTGGCCAAGCTCGTCGATGAGTACAACAAGCTCATGGACGAACGGCGCTACTCCGAAGCCGAAATCATCGCCAAACAGGCTGTCGAACTCGATCCGGAGAACCCGGTCGCGGTGATCATGGAATACAAGGCGCTGTATCAACGGCAGAACGCGTTTAACCGCGATCTCAAACGGAAAAAGGACCAGAATTTCACTGACGTGATGAACGATGTCGAGACAACAATTCTCAACCCGGTCGTCGATCACCCGATCGCCTACGACGCCGAACGCTGGATCGATGTCATCAACAAGCGTGACTTCGGGACCCATAATCGCGAACGGACAGCGAAGGAAAAGGTCATCGAAGAGAGTCTCTCCCGGCCGATCTCGCTGCAGTTCGACGGTGCTCCCATGACCGATGTGATGAAACACGTCGCCGGCATGCTGGGGATCACCGTGTATGTCGACACCCCCGCGCTGGCGGAAGTCGGCTTGGAACCCTCGACGCCGATCTCGATCGACGTGGACGGCATCATGCTCAAGAGCGCGCTCAATCTGATCCTGCAGCCGATGGAACTCGGTTACACGATCGAAGACGAAGTGCTGAAAATCACCAACCGTCAGCGCCAGCAGGGAAAACAGATTCAACAAGTTTATCCCGTGGCCGACCTGGTGGTGCCGCTGACGAACCTGAACCAGGGGAGCTTCGGCACTCCGTTCCAGATCGGTGCCGGAATGAACGGTGCCGGCGGATTTCCCGCGGGAGCCGGTCTGAACGGCCTCAACGTCGGGATCGGCGGACTCGGCGGCATGCAGTTCCAGATGGACGACAACGGACAGTTTGCCGGTGGAAGTCCATTTGCAACTCCGGCCCCGGCGCAGCAGAACCGGACGACTCAGGTCAACTTCCTCGAACTGAGCGACCTGATCACCAAAACGGTCGAGCCGGATAGCTGGCAGGAATTCAACGGCAACGGGTCGCTCACAACTTCCGAGTCGACGCTCTCGCTGGTGATTCGCCAGACGCAGGAAATCCACGACAAAATTTCCGATCTGCTCAGCCAGTTGCGGCGTCTGCAAGACCTGCAAGTGTCGATCGAAGTTCGCGTCATCACGGTCTCGAACAGCTTCTTCGAACAGATCGGAGTCGACTTCGACTTCAACCTCCAGGATACGGTTCCTGGGGAAGAATCCGGGATGCCACCGTTCGGAACACCCGGTGCGGGACAAGCGACGACGAACAACACTACTACCACGTCTCAGGTGTTGTTTGATCCGATTGTCCCGCCTCCTGCTCTGACGCCTCAAGACAGGTGGGCGTCTCCCACCATCGTCGGACTCGGCGCCGATGGATCGTTCACCAACGATCTGGACGTCCAGTTCAGGCAGGGATCGTTCGATATCGGAGTTCCGGACTTCGGAGGATTCGATCCGACGGCGGGTGCTCAGGTGGGTCTGGCGATCCTGAGCGACATCGAAGCGTTCTTCTTCATTCGTGCTGCTCAGGGTGACTCGCGGACCAACGTGTTGGCCGCACCCAAAGTCACGCTGTTCAACGGACAGACGGCCACCGTCACCGACTCGGTCACGCGGCCGTTCGTGGCGGGATTCACTCCGATCGTGGGTGTGGGAGCGGTTGGGTTCCAGCCGATCATTCTGCCTTTGAACGATGGTGTGTTTATGACGGTTGCGGCTGTGATTTCCGCCGACCGGCGGTATGTACGGCTCAGCGTGAGTCCGTTCATCAGCACGATCCTCGACATCGTCGAGTTCTCGGTGCCGGGGGGTGCGACGTCGCAGTTCGGCGGCAACAACCAAGGCGGCGGCGGTGGCGGCGGCGGTGGCGGCGGCGGCGGCGGCGGAAACCAGCAGAATAACCAGGGTGCCACGGGTAACGTGACCATCCAGCAGCCGATCGTCGATGTGCTGAATGTTCAGACGACGGTCAGCGTGCCGGACGGCGGAACTGTTCTTCTGGGGGGCGTGAAACGCCTGAAGGAAGGACGCAGTATGGCCGGTGTGCCGATTCTGAACAAGCTGCCGTATATCAGCCGATTGTTCAAGAACTCGGGAGTCGGTCGCGAGACGGAAAGCATCATGTTGATGGTGACGCCTCGCATCATTATCCAGGAAGAAGAGGAATCGCTCCTCGGAAATCCTATCTAACTTTTGGATTCTCCTCCTTTCGGAGTCTCTGGGTCCGGGCCGTCGCGAATTGCGGGATTCGCGGCGGCCCAATTTTTTTTGCGCGTGTGGCAGGTTTGTAACCTGCCAGGACGAGTGCAAACTCCGTGATCCGTCACTCTGTCCGATTTTTTCAGTCGCTCAGGCTACAAGCAGGATGCAATCCTGCTCCACGTTCGTCTAACCCGCGGTCCCTTCGGCGTCGGCTTCCATGTGAATGTCGGGCGGGACGTCCTCGGCACCCTGAATGTACGATTTCCCTTTGTACGTCTTCGCAATAAACACGAAACCGACTGCAGCGACCGCCATCAGGCCGGTGAAGAACCAGTAGTAACTCGCTCCGGGCAGTTTAGAGGAACCGTCGGCATTCTGAATGAAGCGGTTGACAATCGCTGTGACCAGATTTCCGGCTGTGACGGAGAGCAGATAAATCGACATGATCATCGATTTCATGCTGTTGGGAGCCTGCGTGTAGGAAAATTCCAGACAGGTAATCGACACCATGACTTCTCCTGCCGTCAGGAGCGCATAGGCGACGATCTGCCAGACGATATTGGGAGTCGCCTCCGCACCGATCTGCATCTCGATCCACGAACTGACGCACCAGGAAAGAGTTGCCAGAAACAATCCCACACAAATTTTCCCGAGCGAAGTGATTCCGAATTTCTTTTCCAGAAACGGATAGATCACGTAAGAAAAAACCGGCACCAGAATGAGGATCATTGCGGGATTGACCGCCTGGAGTTGCGATTCGAGCCATTCGACCCCCATGAAATTCCGGTCCATGTGTTGCGCCTGCAAGACCCAGGCCGATCCGGTCTGATCGAAGACGCACCAGAAGATCGCAACGCACGCATAAATCGGGAGCAGCCTGAGAATTACTGCGCGACCCTCGCCGGTGAACGACTCCTTCAAAAATTCCTTTCCCCGGGGAGGAATGTGTACGAATTTGTGGCGACCCATCCAGAAGACAAGGGTCGCGATCGCCATCAGCACACCGGGAACTCCGAAAGCCAGGCTAGGGCCAGGCGAAATCCAGTCGACTTGTCTCAATCCCTCGCCGAACCATTCGTAGAACTTTTCCTCGTTCAACAGGACCGGAGTCAAGGTACTCGAAATGACTGCACCGAGATTGATCGCGAGGTAAAACCAGCCGAACACACGCGACAACAGATGATTGTTTCGAGTCCCGAACTGATCTCCCACATGCGCGGAAACGCAGGGTTTGATGGCACCAGTGCCGACCGAAATCAGGATCAATCCGAGGATCAGTCCCGTTCGCGTCTCATCGACGGCCAGCGCGAGATGGCCGAGACAGTAAATAATCGAGAGAAACATAATCGTGCGATATTTCCCCCAGACCAGATCGGCGAGGAGTGCTCCGAGCAGCGGAAAGAAATAGGCGGCGCTCACGAACAAGTGAAACCATTCCTTGGCTTTATCTTCGTTCATGACGTCTAATTCGCCGTCGGATCCCATGAGATACTGCGTCATGAAGACGACAAGGATCGTCCGCATCCCGTAAAAGCTGAACCGCTCCGCCGCTTCGTTCCCGACGATATAAGGAATGCCGGGGGGCATGTGGCTGATGTCGTACGGCTTCGTCGCGTATTTCGATTCGCTCAATTCGGTCGTCGTGGTGTCGTTCATGGGGGCATTTCCATCATTGTGGTTGTATGGCAGGATTTATCGTTGATGAAGTCCAGAAAGATGAGGAGCGAAAATAGTGCCGAAGGCACGGTGCTACGTCAGCCCAGGGTGGAGCGCAGCGGAACCCTGGGGACGACGGTCGCACAAAACACCAAGCCCCAACGGGGCGGTCCTAATCCCATGCGTACCGTTCGTCCAACGTAATTCCGTGACGTATGCACAATTTGCGAAACTCGTCCTCGAACGAGATTCCTCGATGGTGTTCGACTTGATTCGCGATATATCGCCTCGCTTCGGGGATCTTCGATTCGCTCACGGAAAAGGCTCCGTAGCCTGCTTGCCACCTCGAATAGACGAGATGAAGGACCACTCTCGCGACCGATTGGGGCATCGTCATCTCCGCTGCGAGGTTAGGGCCGCCCCGTTGGGGCTTTGCTTTTTTATATGGCGAACTCGCCCCCAGGGTTCCGCTGCGCTCCACCCTGGGCTGACATAGGATCGTGCCTTCGGCACTTGATTCACTCCTGCTGATTCACTCCTGCTGATTCACTCCTGCTCTGTACCTTCTGCACATCATCCGCTCAATTCCTTCGGTCCCAAATGAATGCCGATTCGGGAAAACATCGCTCATTCATCGCGTCCGTTCCTCAGGGAGCGTCATTCCCAGCGTGTGGACCAGAAACGCCCATTGATCCGCGATCTCTTCGATCAGTTTCGAGGTCGGTTTGCCGGCACCGTGGCCCGCGCGGGTTTCGATCCGGATCAGTACCGGGGCGTCCCCTGTCTGGCATTCCTGCAAGCGGGCCGCAAATTTGAAGCTGTGCCCCGGAACGACCCGGTCGTCGGTGTCGGCGGTCGTCACGAGCGTCGGAGGGTACTTCGTTCCCGGCTTCAGGTTCTGATACGGCGAGTACGCGTACAGCGCTTTGAACTCCTCGGGATCGTCCGACGAACCGTAATCGTCCACCCAGAAGCGTCCCGCCGTGAACTTGTGAAACCGCAGCATGTCCATCACGCCGACCGCAGGCAGACACGCTCCGAACAGGTCGGGCCGCTGCGTCATCACGGCACCGACGAGCAGCCCGCCGTTGCTGCCCCCCTGGATCGCGAGCTTTTTCGAACTCGTGAATTTCTGCTCGATCAGCCACTCAGCAGCGGCGATGAAGTCGTCGAAGACGTTCTGCTTCGTGAGTTTGGTTCCCGCCTTGTGCCACTTCTCTCCGTACTCTCCGCCACCGCGCAGGTTGGCGACCGCCAGCACGCCCCCCATTTCGAGCCACGCCGCGCGGCTGATGGAAAAGCCGGGTGTCATCGGAATGTTGAACCCGCCGTATCCATAGAGCAGCGTCGGGTTGTTCCCGTCCAGTTTCAGTCCCTTGCGATGCGTGACAAACATCGGAATCCGGGTGCCGTCTTTGCTGTTGTAAAAGACCTGTTCGACGACGTACCGGCTGCCGTCAAATTTTACGCCGGCCCGTCGCAGCAATCGGCTCTCGCCGGTCAGAACGTCGTAACGGTAATTGCTGGGAGGCGTATTGTAGCTGGAGAAACTGTAGAACGTCTCCGTATCGGTCCGCCTACCCGAAAACCCCGACGCCGATCCGATTCCTTCGAACTCGACCTCGCGGAGAAACGTCCCATCGAGCGCGAACAGCTTGACCTGCGAGCGGGCGTCTTTCAGATAGTCCGCGAAAAACAGATTTCCCACGATCGAAACACCGTCGAGAGTTTCTTCCGCCTCGGGAATCAGTTCCTTCCAGTTCTCTTTCGCGGAACGCACGGTATCGATGGCGATCACTCGTCCCCGCGGGGCTTCGTAGTTCGTCTTGAAGTAGAACACCGCTCCGTCGTTCCCGAGAAACGTGTATTCGTGATCGAATCCGCCGATCAGTTGAATCGGAATTCCGTACGGTTCAGTCAGATCCTTGTAATAGACCATGTACCGGTCGTCGGTCCCCTTCCAGACGGTAATCACCAGCCAGCGCCCATCTTCGGAGACGTTGGCCCCGAATCCGTACTCGGGCTGATCGGGCCGCTCAAAGACCAGCACGTCGTCCGCCTGCGCAGTGCCGACCCGATGATAGTAGACCTTCTGATTCAGATTCAGGTTCTGAAACTCGGCTCCGTCTTTCGCGGTGGGATAGCGGCTGTAAAAGAATCCGCGTCCGTCCTCGGTCCACGCGACACCGCTGAACTTGATCCAGTTGAGTTCGTCGTCGAGTACCTGCCCCGATTCGATTTCGAGAATGCGGAATTTCTTCCAGTCGGACCCCGCTTCCGAGACTCCGTACGCGACGTAGCGCCCATCGTCGCTGAAGTAGGTCCCCGACAGAGCGACCGTCCCGTCCGCCGACCAGGAGTTGGGATCGATCAGAACTCGCGGTTCCCCGTCCAGCGTCTCCGAGACGTAGAATACGTACTGATTCTGCAAGCCGTCATTCTTCTGGAAGTAGTACCGGCCGCCCCGCTTGAAGGGAGCCGAATACTTTTCGTAGTTCCACAGTTCGGTCAGCCGTTGTTCGATCCGGTCCCGTTCGGGGATCGACTTCAGATAACCGAACGTCACCTTGTTCTCGGCCTGGACCCACGCTTTGACGTCGTCCGACTCGCGGACGTCGTCTTCGAGCCAGCGATAGGGGTCGGCGACTTTCGTCCCGTGGTAGTCGTCGACGTGATCGATCTTTTTGGCGGTCGGATAATCGAGCGGTTCGACGGCGGACAGTAATTCGGACATGAGGCTGGCAATCAGAAAACCGGCGAGCGGAATAAGTCGATTCATGGAAACAGCTCCAATCGGAGAATGAGGAACCCGGTGCGATCATTTAAGCCGTTCCGGGCGCACGAAAAAAGTCTGCATCGCAGGAATTTCAAAATCTCTCCGTGACAGGCTTGAATCCCGCACAATCTTCGATTGCGATAGGGGACCGTTGAATAGGGGACTGGCTCCGAGCAGGAGGCGATCATCCACATCTCATTCGTGTGGCCGCGAGGTGCCTGTCCCCTTTTTCAACACCGAGTCGCGTTTCAATCTCTCTCTTCTTCTGGAATCGCCGCCATGCCCCGACTGTCGATCGTGTTTTCGGCTCTCTTCGCCGCCCTGTGTTCGGTCATCACTCTCTCCGCCCAGGAAACCGACGAAGCGAAGCAACTCGACACCCTGTTCGAAGAGGAATGGGAATGGTCGATGCGGGAGTATCCGACCTGGGCCTCGCATCTGGGCGACTTGCGATACAATTCACAATGGGAAGACGAGAGCCTCGCCGCATATCGCCGCCGTCACGAGCATCGCCAGGAAGTCCTCGCGCGGATCAGCGCCATCGACCCTGCAAAACTCTCTCCGCAGGATCGCATCAATCGCGAACTGTTCGTCCGCGAGATCGCCCAGGATATCGAGTCATATCCGCTGGCGTGGCATCTGGTTCCCCTCACTGCCCGCAGCGGAATTCAGGACGCCTCCTCCACCGCCGACAGTCTCAAGTTCGAGCGCGTTCAGGATTACGAAGACTGGATCGCCCGCATGCACGCGTTCCCGGACTACATGGACCAGACCATCGAACTGATGCGGGAAGGCATCCGGCTCGGCAGGCTGCTCCCGAAAATCGTCATGCAGCGCGTCCCCTCCCAGATCGAACGCCAGATCGTCGACGATCCGAAACAAAGCCTGTTCTACAAACCGTTCCGCAGCGTGTCGCGCGAGATTTCAAAGGAAGACCAACAGCGACTCGCCACGGAAGCCGGCGAAGTCATCGCGAACAAGATCGTTCCGTCCTACCGCAAATTTCTGACGTTCTTCAACGAAGAGTATTTCCCCTCCTGCTACGACCAAGTCGGAGCGTGGCAGGTTCCCGAAGGACAGAAAATCTACGCCATGCGTGCCCGTCACTTCACGACCACCAATCTCACACCGGCGGAAATTCACGAACTCGGCCTCCGAGAAGTCGCCCGGATCCGAACCGAAATGAAGAAGATCATCGCGCAGGTCAAATTCGAGGGGAGCTTCGACGAGTTCCTGGAATATCTCCGGACCGATCGGAAATTCTACTGCGACGATCAGCAGCAATTGCTCAACGAGTACAAGGCGGTCTGCGAACGGATCGATCCCGAACTCTCCCGCCTCTTCAAACGCCAGCCGCGCATTCCCTACGACATCCAGCAGATCCCGCCCCATCTCGCCCCCGACACGACAACCGCCTATTACCGCCAGCCCTCGTCGGACGGTTCCCGCCCGGGAACGTACTTCGTGAACCTCTACAAGCCCGAAGTCCGCCCGCGCTACGAAATGATGGCTCTCTCGCTGCACGAGTCGGTCCCCGGACATCACTTTCAGATCGCCTTCGCGATGGAACTCGATAACCTCCCCGCGTTTCGCCGGTACGGAGGCTACACCGCGTTCGTCGAAGGCTGGGCGCTGTACGCCGAAAGCCTGGGAGACGAACTCGGCCTGTACGACGATCCCTATTCGAAGTTCGGCCAGCTCACCTACGAGATGTGGCGGGCGGTCCGGCTGGTCGTCGATACCGGCATGCACTCGATGAAGTGGTCCCGTCAGCAGTCCATCGACTTCTTCGCGGCCAACACGGCCAAAACGATGCTCGACATCGAAAACGAAATCGACCGCTACATCGCCTGGCCCGGTCAGGCCCTCGCCTACAAAATCGGCGAACTCAAAATCAAAGAACTGCGAAATCGCTCCACACAGAAACTCGGAAACAAATTCGACCTCAAAGAATTCCACGACGTCGTTCTCAGCAACGGAGCCGTCCCCCTCGACGTACTCGAAACAATCGTCGACGAATGGATCGAACGGCAACTGTAAACGTAGCGTAGATTTCCAAATCTGCGTTTCGTAACCTCAGAAAAGATCCTTCCCGACCGCACAACTGCCGAGAGACAAACCGTGATTGAAAATGATAAAACTGCTGACTCGCTTGCTGAACTCGCTGCCGCCGCATTTCGCGCAACCGCACGGGACGTCATCGAGCGAGCGAAAAGACACGGAACCGATCTCATCCTCTGGAAAGATGGCCGCGTCGTGAGAGTCTCCCCCCATCAATTCGAAGGGTTCGAACAGAACGAACCACCTCCCCGCGAATCCTGAACAAGATCGCCGGACCGATTTCAGAACTCCTTCGGCAATTCACATATCACGATTCGAAAAATTTCGACGCGGAAACGCAGAAAACGACCAGTCGAATCGACGCAGAGAGATGACGCAACCTGAATTCCGCGTCACGGTGCGGCGAGATAATGGGCGATCGTCGCCACCAGGATGACGACCGCCAGACATCCCAGAGCGAGTGCCGGAATCGCCAGCAGCGCCCGCATGTTCTGCCGTCTCAGCGTTTTGTGACACGCCAGACAAACCTGCCGCTGCTCGTGGGAGACGCGGGCAGAACCGAACAATCCGGCCCGAATCAAATCCTTGGCATGAAACTCATAAACCGCTCGAACATGCCCGCCACAGACACCCCCACCACACTTCTGGCACACAACCTCCGCCGGAGCCTCACATTGGACGCAAGTTGAAGTTTCATCTGACATGAGTTCAGCCGTTGGTTCCAAAGCCAGTAGGGTCCCGCTCTGCGGACCATTGTGTGATTCTCCGCAAGTCTCCGCACCCCGCGAAATCAGTGCAAACGACAGACCGCAGTTTCGATAGCGTAACCTGCGCGATCACCGTACTTCAACCATCCGCGCAGCGGATCCCGCGTCGCTTTCTTTCTCCATCGACGTCGTTCGCTCGTTCGCGGGGGCAATGAGAATGAAAGCGGTGCCAGGTCCCCGCACTCCATAGCGCACCTTTTGGAGTACTCCGGCCCGGCGGAGCTTTCTTTCTCATTCCGCGTCACGACAGGAATCCTCGCTAAAATGAACAATAAAACCGCGAGAGGCTGCGGTCGATCCGCCGAGATTACACAACATCGACACAAGCAACTCT
>DATKCB010000520.1:0-3958 GCA_035513495.1 Planctomycetaceae bacterium
TTTCATCGCGAGAGTCCGCTCTTCTCCATCCTCCATTTTGTAAACGATCGTCGCATCGAGCGGTAAGCGATCTTCGAATTTCGCCCGCACCAGCAGGCTCGTTCCCCGTTCGATTTCGGTATCTCCCGGTTCGATGGAAACCACATACTCTCCGCCATCCACGACCGCCTTGTCGAACGACACCATCTGTTCGGCGGACTTCCCGGGATCGGCGCTGGGGAGTGAGACCAGTCCCTGGGTCCAGAGCACCAGCAGCACGAATCCTCCGATCGCGGAGATTCGCGAGAAGATCATTCGTTCGCGCGAGATCAGGTTGTGCCAGCCGTAAACTCGCGCGTGCAGCATCGCCTTGTCGATGACGTTCTGCTGCAAATAGCCGAATCGGCCTGTCGAAGTTTGCGGTTCTTGTTCGATGGCGGTGAGCAGAGAGGAATTGAGTTCGGGAAACCGGGCCTCGATCTGACGGGCCAGACGCACGGCGTTTCTGCCGGAGCGCCATGCGACGAAAATCGCCAGCAGAGTGCCGATCGCCGAGACGGTCAGGACCAGTTTCAGCGAACTGTTCGCCGCCTCTCCCGCCGATCGATTCATCAGATAGAGCGTCCCGCACAGTACCGCAGCCAGGATGAAGGCGAATCCCAGTCCGCTCCACAATCGGTAGGAACGGACTCGGCGGGCGACCCGTGAAAGTTGGATGTTGAGTTCGCGATCGATCATGCGAGTTCTCCTGCTTCCTGAAGCGGCTGCCGCGTGCGGTAACCGGCCAAATAGGTTTCGAAGCCGAGGATTCCAAGCACGGCAACGACGAGCCATTTCCAGATTTTCTGACGGCTTTCGAGTTCTGTTTCGCGAAGCTGACGCAGGCGGTCGAGTTCTTCCGCCTGCGAAGGGCGGCTGCCGAGGGCCACTCCGAACTGTTCCAGTTGCTCGCTTCCCAGCGGAGCCGTTTCGCTTTCCGCATCGGGCAGATTGACTGCGAACAGCGTCTCGGTTCCGTCTGCGATGAGCGAGTAGATTCCCGGTTCGGTGGTCTCTTCGAAGACGGAGACACCCTCCGCGAGTTTGAGTTCGGTTCCGTCCGGCTTGCGAACGGTTCGCGCTCCTTCTTCAACCGGTAGCGTTACTGGTTGATTCACCACGTACGACGCCGATTCCAGTTGCGGACCGGCCGCGAGTTCGAGCAGTCGCGTGAGCAACGGTACGAACTTGGTCGAGAGAGCCAACTGACTGTCGTCGGGATGCCAGCCGGCCGCCAGCACGTACAATGTTCCCTTGCTCCGTTCGAGCGACCAGAGCGCCGGAGAGCGATCTCCGAAGCGGGCGATCACGCGCGGGTTCTCGGTCTGATCCAGCTTGACTCGACGGTGTTTCCAGAATCGTACGCGCGTGAAATCGTTGTATCTCGCTCCGGCAAACGGAACGAACAGCGGATGACGAAAATCGATCTGGCCGAGCATGTCGTAATCGTTTTTTTTGCTCGTGTTTTCGGGCGCGGTGAGTTCCACTTGTCCCAGCCACTCGCCGAGCGCAGTCACCATCGCATCGTCCGTCAGCACGACGAGTGCGTGACCTCCTTCGTTGAGATATCGATCGACGGCTGACTGCCGATCGTCCGAGATCGCTTCGGCGACGACGACCAGCCGGGGCGGTTCTCCGAATTCGAAATCGACGGGAGCGTCAGCCGCGAACGGTTCCACCTCGACTTTTCGAGCGGGCGTTTCACCGAAGGCCCGGTCGAGATAAAACCGCAGGCTTTGGGGTTTGTCGGCGGGGTCCTGGCCAAAGTAGGCGATCTTGAGCTGTTCCTGAATCGCGGGCACGACATAGTAGATATTATCGAATTCCGCACTCGCCCCGTCTCCCCGCAGTTCGAGCCGGTCGGGGCGGGTTCCAGTGAGATCGTAGGGCACGCTCAGCACGCGGCTTTGTCTCGGGGGAACGTAGAACGATACCGGCCGAGACCGTTCTTCCTGATCTGCCAGCCAGACGATTTCGAACTGTTCAACGTTGGAGTCGGACGCGTTCTTCACGCGGACGCGGGGAATGTTTTCCTCGCTCGAATCCTCGCCGGGTGTTTCGATCAGGCGGACGCGGGCGTTCGAGGGATCGGCAAGCTGCACCGTGCGAACTTCGACTCGAACGGTCTCGGGCCACTGCGAACTCTGCAGCGCATCGAGCCGCGAACCGGCCTGCAGATCGCCGATCAGGACGATCTGCAGCGAGGCGTGTGCCTGTTGCAGATCGTTCGCGGCTTCCAGCCGTTCGGCAACCGACAAGAGAGCTTTGCCGAGATTCGTCGCACTCCACGTCGGTTCGAGTTCGTCGAGATTGGCGCGCACCACTTCGCGGCGCTGCGCGCGTTCGAGTTGTTCGGAGTTTCCGGGACCGACGATCGGGTAGAGCGTCTCGTCGAATGCGAACAGCGAGACGTCGTCGGTATCGTCCAGTTTGTCGAGAACCGATTTGGCTTCTGTGACGGCCTGCGTCCAGAGATCCCCCCGCTGCATGCTGACGCTCCGATCGATCAAAATCGCGACGTGCCGCCGGGGCGCGTCGTCCAGCGAGAGGTCGGCTTGCGCTCTCAAGTAAGGACGCATGAACGCCACCGCCAGCAGAATAATCGCCAGCGACCGCAAGAGCAGCAGCAGCCACTGATCGATGCGGCTCCGCCGCGTCAGTTTCGGAGGCGACGGCTTGAGAAACATCAGCGAACTGAACTCGTAGCGACCTTTGGGCGTTCGCCGGATGAAGTGAAACAGAATCGGCAGCGCGATCGCAACCGAGCCGGCCAGAAACGCACCGTACAGAAAACTCATCGCGCTACTCCTCGAATGGAGGGGCGGCCTCGCTTGAGCCGGTCGGTCAGGAAATCGAACAGAATCAGTTCGAGCGGTTGGTCGATCGTGATCTCGTGATAATCGATTCCCAGATTGTTGCAGATCGTCCGGATCGCATCGGCGTGTTCGCGGAAATGCATCAGGTAGCTTTCGCGGGCGGAATCGGGATCGATGTAGAGATCGCGTCCCGACTCGATGTCGTGAAACATCGCCGCTTCGCCGAAATCAAAACTGACTTCCGTCGGATCGAGCACCCGCATCAGGACGACTTCGTGTCCCCGCGCCCGCAGGTATCCGAGGTTGCGTTCCAAGGCTCCGATCGGACTGAGCAGATCGGAGATCAGCACGATCATTCCGCGCTTGGCCACCGTCGCGGCGATCTGTTCGAGCGGCCCTTCGATGTCGGTCGCTTTGCCCGCGGGAGCGCGCTCGAGGCTCATCATCAGGCGATGGATGTGTCCCGGGCGAAACCGCGCGGGGATGATGTCGACAATCTTTTCGTCGAACGTCAGCAGACCGACCGCATCGCGCTGCAGCGACAGAAAATAGGCGATCGTTGCGGCGGCGGTCTTGGCGTATTCCACCTTGCTGAAACCGACCGTTCCGTAACTCATCGAACGGCTCAGATCGACCAGCAGATTGCACCGCAGATTTGTTTCGTCTTCGAAGCACTTGATGTAGTAGCGGTCGGAGCGGGCAAACAGTTTCCAGTCGAGATAACGGGGATCGTCCCCGGGCGAGTATTGGCGGTACTCAGTAAACTCGACCGAAAACCCGTGATAGGGGGACCGGTGCAGCCCGGTCATGAATCCCTCGACGATCGCCTTGGCACGCAGTTCGAGGTTTTTGATCCGCATCAGCGAACCGGGGTCGATCATGGAAGCCGTTCCCCGGACCCTGGGCGATGAAGCCTGCGAAGCGGTCGAAGGTGGGGACGGTGCGCTGCTCATCAAACCCCCGGTACTTTTACGGTTTCCAGCAGACGATCGATGACGGTTTCGACAGTGATCCCTTCCGCCTCGGCTCGATATCCGATGAGGATTCGATGCCGGAACGTCGAATGCGCGAGCGATTGGAGATCTTCGATGGTGACGTGCGAGCGTCCCTTGAACAGCGCGCGG
>DATKCB010000521.1:0-2963 GCA_035513495.1 Planctomycetaceae bacterium
TCATCACGACGTCCGATCTCGATCAACTCTCGCTGAGCACCCGGCGGGAACTGCAGGAACTGATCGATCGAAAAAAAGAAAACCCCCCGCCCCAGGATTTGAACATTAAAGTCGGACGGCAAGGGGCCATCTTCGAAGGAGACGTCACACCCGGACGAACCGAAATTCGAATTCTCGGGCGTGCGATTCGCGTCGGTGAGAGGCGGAACCGCCCGCGTGCTCAGATCGTTGCCGTCTACGACGAGAACGCTCCTCTCGTGGCCCCGCAGCCGACTGAGATGCTGTTCCCCGACGACATGACGATCACGATCCGCAAGTCGGGCAATCAGCCGATGTCGATCAACGTCGTCAAGGGACCGATCGATGTGACGATCAGCGGAGAACAACTCGATCAACTCGTCGAGCAGTATCGTCCGTATGTGATCGAAATGCTGAAGAACGGACTGCGGGGAGTTCAACCTCCCCCCGAACCGGGTGCCGACGAACCCTCGCCCGGCGTCGATCTCGGAGATCCCGCGTCGGAACTCGGCGAAGCGAAAGAATCCCTGGATGACGTGGTTCCGGAGCTACCCAAGCCGCCGGAGTGATCGAATCGCGAACCGATTCAAAAGCCCGAATTGTCCGGGAGACATCTTTTCGATGATCCCGGATTTTTTTACGATTTTGCGCAAGAACCTCGCGAGTTCGGCAACGTCTCTACTGGTATGGCCGATCCCGAAACTCATCACACGAATGGAGCGACGCCTTCCAGCGATTCCTCGGCCTTTGCGCATTGCCGCTGGCTGAAAACCGTTCTGGTGGCGAGATCGGGAGACCCTGCCGCGGGGGATGACCTGTTACAAGAGGTGCTGCTCGCGGCGGAAAAATCTCGTCGAAACGGGGAGTCCCCCAAGGAGTTACGTCCCTGGCTCTACCGGGTGGCCGTGCGGCAGGCATTGCTGCATCGGCGAAAACTCGGTCGTCAGAGACGGGCTTTGAATCGGTTGCAGGTCGAGAAGCTGGCGCGCGAGCAGCCTGTGGCTCCACACGAGTGGATCGTGTCTCGGGAGCGCGAGGAACTGGTGCGTCAGGCACTGGCTCGATTGCCCCCCAAAGAGGCTGAAATTCTGATGCTGAAATATACGGAAAACTGGAACTACCAGCAGATCGCCGAGCACCAGGGAGTCACCCATTCGGCGGTCGAAGGACGACTGCATCGCGCACGGAAGCGATTGAGAACTTTTCTGATCGCCATGAATCTGGACGAAACGAATCCATGAATACGAATCACGACAATCGACAACAGACCATCGAACGACTGGTCGACGGAGAACTTTCAATCGACGAAGAGCGGGAAATGCTTTCCTCCTTCGAGCGGGATCCTTCCGGCTGGCGGGCGCTCGCCGAAATGTTTCTCGAAGACCGGATTCTGACGGAGAGTCTGGAGCGGGAAACGCAAGCCGCTTGCAGCAGCGTCGAGCGGCCGGCCGCCCACGCGAGGCGGACGGTTCGAACAAACACGCTGGCGAAATTCGTCTCCGTGTCGATTCTGATTCTGGCGGCGTTCGTTTCGGGCCGGTATTCGGCGGCATCGCTCGAGCCAACCGCGACGGCGCATGTGGCCGAAGCGGAGCGGACAGAGTCCGTGACTTTCGAACCGGCCGCGGCGAAACGGCAACTCCCGCCAACCGTCGAATTCGTGACGCTGAGCCTGTCGGACGCCGGTGACAATGCGCCTCGCATCGATGTCCCGCTAGTCCCCTGGGAGCACGTGGCCGCTTCGTACGCGTCCGTGCAATTCGTGGAGCCTGAACCTCTCGTTCCCGACGAGATCAGGGAAATCCTCGCTCGCCGCGGTCAGACCATCGATGCGCGAATGTCCTACGTTCCGTTCGAAACGCCTGACGGGCGAACGGGAGTCATTCCCGTTTCGAGGATCGAACTCCGTTCGAATCGCTTTCCCGAAATTCAATAAACCCCCTGTTCACGGACGATTTTTCACAAAGGAGATGACTGATGCATGTTTCACGTAAAATTTTGTGGCTGTTGGCGATCCTCGTCACGATCCCATTTTCGGAATCCTTCGCTCAGGAAGAAACGGATCCCCTGGCGGTTCAGGCGACGCCCGATCGACGCTTCACGGGGGTGGCGCTCCAACTGAAAGCGCCGCATCGCGGATATTTCCTGACCGAGGTGCAGATCGAGAAACTCACTCCCGACGCCCGTGCGGAAGTCGAAAAGCTGCTCGCTGAAAAAACGGAAATGACGACGTTCTCCTATCTTACGGATCTGGATTTAGGTCTTGAGGGCGTGAACGATGAAGCCGCCGCCGCGCCGATCAAACTCTCCCGGTACATGCTCGGCGTAGTCGTCGTGTCCCACAAGGATGAGGAAGCTCAAGGGGTTCTGATCACAAAAGTCACCGAGGATTCACCCGCCCGGAAAAGCGGCTTGCGGAGCGGCGATACGATCCTCAAGGTGAATGAGACCGAAATCTCCGACCTGCAATCGCTCATGAACGCCGTGGACGCGTCCGAGGGAGAAGAGATCGCTCTGACGATTCTGAGAACCGAGAATGCTGAATCCGTCGAGACCGTGCAGGTCACTCCGGTCGAACGCCCGCAAGAAACGCATCCCGATCCGGCAGAGACGGCCGGGCATCTTCGAAAGCTGGGACAATGGAAATTTCTCGAAAATTTTCAGCCCAATTACGACGACCTTGAAATCAATTTCGACCACGAGATGAACGGTTTGATCAGGATCCATCCGGGAATCGTCTTGGGGCAAAACCCGCAGCCGCTTCCTGGCAATCTGAGCGTTACGATCAAGCGCCAGGGGACACAACCCGCCCGAATCACCGTCAAGCGAGACGAACTGACCTGGGAGTTGACAGAGCAGGAACTGGACAAGCTCCCCGCAGACGTTCGCCCTCACGTCGATCAACTGCTGGGCGGCGGAAACCAATGGCGTTACGGATTGTATCA
>DATKCB010000522.1:0-2205 GCA_035513495.1 Planctomycetaceae bacterium
TCGATCGGCACCGCTTGCAGCGGAATCCAGGCGGTGACGGAAAGTTCCGTCGCCATCGGCCAGTATTGCTGATCGACGTGCCAGGGAGTGAATCCGCCCGAGGGTTCCTTGAACAGCGCCTGATCGTGCCACATGCTGACACCGTCGGTCCCGAGCAGTTCGGTCGCGATCCGGGCGAGTCGGCGGCTGAAGACGAACTGCTTGACCGAGTCGTCCTTGGTCCAGAGGTTGGTGACCTGGATGAACGCCCTTCCGTAGGTGTCCCGCTCGTCGAGCGGTTTGTGCTTGTTGGGATTGTGTTCGTAGGTGACGCGGCGAATGTGCGGGAGATACTGCGCGATCGTAGCTTCGTCCAGCACATTGGTGAGACGGATAAAACCGTCGGTGCGAAACCGGCTGATCTGGTCTTCGGTCAGTGGATAGATTTCGTCGAGCATGGTCTAAGGAGTGCGTTCGCGGATTTTCTGGTAGATGTGCAATGCCTGTTCGAATTCGGCAAGAGCTTCTTGCGAGAGGACCGGACGGTTGCGGGCGATTTCAGCGTGCATCAGGTCGATGAAGTATTCAACTTGCTCGCGGCGGGGAGTGCGCGGGCGATTGGCCATCGCGACGTACCAGGGGGCGGTATGGGCGAATCGTTTCCGGCCGTCCGGTTGTTCTTCAAAGCTGCGTACGGCGATCCAGCCGGAATCGCCCAGCGAGACTTTCGAGGAAAACGAAGCTCGCCACGCACCGGAGGTGGTGCGATCCGGTTTGGGAACGATCGATTCGACAACCTGGCCGTTGACGAGAATTTCGACGGAGGAAATCGGTTTCTCACCGAGCGCTTCGATCTGAAGTTGAAAATCTTGCTCAGATTGCTTTTCAAACGTGAATCTCTCTCCGGGATGTTTGCCGTTGACGGTCGCGAACAGCATCGGGCCGGTGGTGACGAAGCTCTTTCCGTCTCGAAGCCCCGCAAGCCAGTCGGAGAGATTGAACTGTTTTCCCGGTCTCACGTAGACGCGGCTGTATCCGAGCGGCACGGGATGAACTCCCGAGGCGGTCCCGGCGGTCGGAGCGAGATCGAAGCCGCAGTTGAGCAGTGCGTAGTAGACTTCCCAACCGAAATTCAACCAGCCCCATTCCGTAAACACCTCGGGGGATTCATACTCGATGTTCATCCACTCGGCGGGCGGAACCTGCGAGCGTTTGAAGCCGAACCTGGTTTTCCAGACGCTGTTGTTCGAGAGTTCGAACAGATCGACTTTCGCGACAGGGACGAGCATCATCGACCAGGGCCACGAATGCTTGTCGAGATCGAGCAGGGCTCCTTCGGCATGGGCTTGTTTCGCGATCTCCGCAATCGGCGGTGCCGTGGCCGTGAACTTCGACCGATGATTGAGCAGAAAGATCGCTCCCAGCACGTGCCGGTCTTGTCCGAGTGAAAAGATTTCGTATTCGGTGTTGCGCGGGACGATCACATGCGAGGCATCGAGATAGATCGGTTCCGTGCCGCGATCTTCCCGGGGACCGAACGGTGACGGACCTTGCCGCCGCAATGGAGAGGGTTCCTGGTCCGGAGCTTTCGCGCCTGAAACCGTCCAGAACGTGACCGGGAAGGCGACGTTGAGGTCTTCGGCCCGCATCACGTTGGGGAGTTCGACGATCCGCCGATGTACGTGAGTCTCACCGGAGTACCAGCCGCGTGCGGCCAGGTCGATCCAGCGTTTGAGGCGATACGTCTTTTCGACGGGTTTGTCGCCGATCGTCAACTCGGCTTGCAGAGGGGTGTATTCTTTTCCTCGTTCGATGGTCAGTGAATAGTTTCCGGCGGGAAGATCGATTTTGAAGGGATGAGCCGAGACGGTCGTGTGGAGTTCGACAGAATCGGGTTGCGGAACCCATTGTTCTCGGTACGGGAGGGCGGAACCCTCGGTCTCAGCGGAATTGACGAACAGCCACTCTCCAGATTCGCTTTGCAGGTAGATGCGCGCAGCAAGCGGTTGTTCGGTGTCTGCGTCGATGATGCGTCCGCGAAACTCGGCGGCTTCGAGGGACAGTGCCGCGAACAGCAAGAACAGAATAGCGAGAGTTTCGCGCATCGACAGTTCTGCTTTCTCGATCGATCAGACGCCCGATCCAAAATTGTCTGACGGAGGATCAGTCGTGGATTGAGCGGGAGGAGACGGTGTAGAATCGGAGTTCTGAGGAGACACGTCGTTC